>JANNAO010000194.1:0-4894 GCA_031384405.1 Verrucomicrobiota bacterium
TCGCGACATCAAGCCGGAGAATTTGCTGATGGATCGGCGCGGACGCGTGAAGGTGGCGGATTTTGGCTTGGCGAAAATTATCGTGGCGGAAGGTGGGGCGAGCGTCCCCGCGAGCCGGCTCATCAGTAGCCTCGCCCCACCAGCGGAAGACCCGCTCACCGACGCGGGCAAAGTCATGGGCACGCCGCAATACATGTCGCCCGAGCAGATTCACGCGCCGGGCGAGGTGGATCATCGCGCGGACATCTACGCACTGGGCGTGGTGTTTTACCAGATGCTCACCGGCGAACTGCCCGGCAAGAAACTCGAAGCACCGTCCCGGAAAGTTTCCATTGATGTGCGTCTGGATGAAGTGGTGCTGCGCGCGTTGGAGAAGAAACCGGAGTTGCGCTACCAGCAAGCCAGCGCGCTCAAGACGCAGGTAGAGACGATTGCGGAAACGCCTGATCTTGGTAGCCGTGGACATGAGTCCGCGCCATCTGAATCCCAACGCGCACCGGAAGATTTGCGCCGACTGACGTCGGCGGCTACGGGACAATCTCTGGCACTGCTTCCCGCAGCGAAGTGGGTTTCCATCGCAGTCGGAGTGTTGGTGTTTGCTTGGTTTGCAGCCGGGGCTTACGTCGCCTCTAAACACACCGACCGCTCCGCTAATGCGGTCATCACACTTGTAAAAGCACCTGTCAGCACCGCCGCCACAACAGCCCGCGTCTATGAAGGCGATGTTGAATCGTTCGTTAAATCCCCGCTTGTTTTGGACGCCGTGGTTTCCAACTTGAACCTTGCAACCTTCACCGCCACCCAGATCAATCCACCCAAGATGCCCCCAAGCGAAGCTCGCGACCTTCTCGCAAACCGCGTCTTGGTCAATCATGTTCCCCGCACCGACAGCTATTACATCATCGCAGTTGGTGATTCTCCGACGGAGGCGACGACTGCGGCCACCGCGATTGTGGATCGGTTGGTGGAAGTAACGCGTGATGACATTCGACTTTCAGACAACCGCATGATTGAAGTCACTGACCCCGTCAAGCTGAACGAAGACCTAAGAACATCCAATGTCATATTGAATCTGGCAGGCGGAATCATTTTAGGCATCGGGGCTGGTCTGCTGGTTTGCTGGCTGCTGTTGATGTTCATCAAACTGTTGCTGCGGTTATCGGGTGGGGTGACTCGGACTGCAACGCGAACTCCGAAGCAAGACTGGCTGACTTGGTCGCCGCTGCAATCCCCCGAAGTGGGCGCGATTTGCTCGCACCTCACCAAGCCTGAAAAAAATCATGTGTCTGTGCTCTCCTTGCTTTACAGCGTTTGGATCGTTGCCACGACCTGTGGATTGCCGGCATTTATTCGATCAAATTCTGCACCCGGCAATTGGGTCGTCGGTTCGATTTGGGTAATCCTTTTTCTGGTCAGCATTCCGATGATTGGGCGGATGATGCGCCACTTCCTGTGTTCGACAGAATGGGCAAGACAACAGGGTTTCACTCCAGACAAGCTCCGCCTGTTCACATTGAGTGGTGGCAACATCTACAAGATGATCTTTGTGTTGATTGCGGGGGCGATGATTGTCTTCTTCCAACACAATTTATTTACACGCCTCAGCGGATCGACAGAGTTATCACAAAACCTGAAAGAAAGCGCGGCTCGGACAAAAGAGCAAAAGGCCCGGCTGGCGGAGAAGGCGAGCAAAGCGACTGACACCACGAACAACTGGTCGCCCACGAAAATCATCCTGCTCACCCGCGAGACAAATCAACTTGTCGGCACGACGACGGACACTCGCACTGTCAGCGTTTGGTCGGAGTCCGCAATGCTGCCCGGTGAATCACTTCAAACACTCGTCCGACGGCTTGATGGAAAACTGGTGGATGGGCGCAGCTCGCTGTTCACGCGCGTCAATGGCGATAAAGTCAGCACGTCCGTCTCGCTCAGT
This sequence comes from Verrucomicrobiota bacterium, assembly GCA_031384405.1. Lineage (GTDB taxonomy): Bacteria > Verrucomicrobiota > Verrucomicrobiia > Limisphaerales > JADLHS01 > JADLHS01. The sequence goes on from JANNAO010000194.1 coordinate 1,937, forward strand.
TGGTGGTTCAAAGAAAAGGATGGCTTCGGCGCACTCGAAGCGGAACAGGCGACGGCGCAAATCCGCGAGCGTTTCACCCAACGTCCGCTGACGTTGAAAGCGCAGTCTCCTTTGGAATTGTTCTGCGTCACTAACTCTCGCGGCGGCACAATGGCGGGCTTCATCCAGTATGAGAAACACGCCCCGGCAGTGCTTGATGGAGACGGCAAGCTGCGGGTCAGTGTGAAGATTCAACACGTCACGAGTCTCTCCGGGCCGATGATTGGCTATTCGGCCAAAGTGCCCACGGGCTACACCTTGCGAGCTACGGCGAGCGAAGGAGAAGTATTTACCCATACGCCAGCAGGGCCATCCGATTTTAATAGTTCTTGGCATCATGGATTCCGTCCGGGTCGCGCCGTGGTTTATCCTTATCCCGGAAATTTGACTTGGGCCGTGCCACACAGAACTGAACCCATCCCAGTGAGTGTTTTGCCAGAGCCGAAAACATTGCCCGTCGGGAATCTGCAAACGAATGGCAGCGCGCCCGCGTTGACAGCACCCGCCGCGACTCTGCCGCAACGTCCGCTTGGGCGCAGCAATAGCATTCCCAAATTTAACCCGCGCACTTACCTCAGCCCGCTGCCGCCGGTGAGGCTCGCCACGCCGTCGTTGCGAAATCCCGGTCAGGTGGAGTTCGAGGCGTTTTATGTAGTGCTGGGCGAACCGAAATTGATCTTTTCCATCACCAACAGCCCGGGCGATGTGCTCCACGGTTTTCTGGAATTGGTGGGGCCAGCAACCAGCGGCCAAAAACTTTCCTTCGGCCCGGTGATGGAGAAAACGCTCTCAATGGATGCGGATGGACTTACCGATCTGTTCGACCCGGAGACTGGCTCAATTACTCCGTCACCCAATCCTCCGAATCTCGACGAAGGAATCAAGCTGCTGGCCAAGGCTTGTGTGGTGATTCGCCGCGATGTGCAGAAAGGCGAGACCGTTCTTCTTGGTATGAACGGGGTCATTACCCAGGAATCACACAACGATCAGTGGGATGAGATCACCAACCTCCAAGCGTTTGAAACGATCCAAAGAAATGTCAGCAGTCCGGGAGTCACAATCGGAGCGACCACCAAGAGAAATGTTCCGCAGACTTTTCTCGTCAAGACTACATCGGGAAAGGTCGTGGTGTTGCAAATCACCGGCTTCACCGAGAACCCGCGCGGCGTGAAGATTCGTTACAAGCTGGTGCAGTCACAAAACCGATGAGACACGGATTTCACGAATTGGCACGGATGAAAACAAACTCCAGCACCAGCGGTGCGACATCTTTGTAGAACCATGCAGCAAATCCAATCAAGCCCCGTCCGGGGCGACATCGAGTCGGCGGCGATGCGAAATGATATGCCGCTCCTGACGGAGCTTGGTATCCGGGATGGGCGCGTTCTACAAAGATGTCACGCCTACGGCGTTTGGAACGGGCGTGGTTGTAGCGGCGGGCATCTTGCCTGCCGTGGAGCCGTGGCTTCCAGCCCGGCGGAAAAAAACGTCGCCAGCCATGTGCGTAATAAATAATCGGCAGCCGTCAATTGTTGTGAGCCGATCCGGGCAGCAAGGATGCTCGCCCTCTACGTCAGGCAAGGATGCCTGACGCTACGTTTTATCCGTGTCCATCCGTGTGCATCCGTGGTTAAAATAAATCCGCTTTGACCTCCGAACATTTAACGCCTGCCTCGTCCGCGCCGGGCGACATCTTTGCCACCACGCATTGGACGGTCGTGCTCGCGGCGGGCAAACGGCACACGCCGCAATCTGACGGCGCGCTGGAGTTGCTCTGCAAAACGTATTGGTTTCCGCTCTACGCCTACGTCCGGCGTCGCGGTCACTCGAAGCAGGACGCCGAGGATTCCGTGCAGGCGTTCTTCGCGCGGTTTCTCGCCAAGAATTATCTCGATGGCTTGAGCGCGGAACGCGGACGGTTTCGCGCGTTCCTGCTGGCGTCGTTGAAAAACTTTCTGGCGAACGAATGGAAAGCATCGCAAAGGCTCAAGCGCGGCGGCGGCGAGGTGGCGTTGTCGCTCGATTGGGAAACGGCAGACACGAAGTTTCAGGTTGCCGCCACAAACGAGCCGAGTCCGGACAAGGCATTTGATCGCGAGTGGGCGCTGGCGTTGTTGGCAAAGGTCATTGAGCGGTTGCAGTCGGAAAGCGCGGCGGATGGGAAGGGAAAGTTGTTCGAGCAACTCAAAGTGTTTCTCGCGGCAGGCAAGGGCGAATCCGCGCACGCAGACGTGGCGGCGGCTCTCGGCATGGAGGAAGGCGCGGTGCGCGTGGCAGTGCATCGGTTGCGGAAGCGTTACCGGCAACTGCTGCGCGATGAGATCGCAAACACGTTGAGCGATCCGGCGATGGTGGACGAGGAGATGCGGGCGTTATTCGGCGCGTTCGCGTGATGCCAAGTGAGCCGCTGGAATGGCCACGAAGAGGCGCAAAAGGCACAGAGGGTTTGAGGCTGGACGACTACGGGAACTGAAGGCGATTGACTCCCGTGCCCTGCGAACCAGACGCAAGGGCAAACGAGTTTGCAAATCGGCCTAAATCACCCGTCTTGTTCAGCGCAGCGCGGAACTGTGCGGTGTCGAGATTTTGAACGCTGCCATCGGCTAAACAAACATTGCCCTTTCTGGAATGGTTATTGTTCTGCCAACCGATGGCTGTGGACGACCATGTAGTGTTGGTGCCAGCCGAAACAAAACTCGGCGTCTTGGTGGCTTGGTTGACGTTGTAGCCAAGGTTATGGTCGCCAACGAGGAGCATGCTGGGGCTTGTGAATTGTGCATCAACGCCAACGAAATAACTGGCGTTGAGGTCGCTGGTGAAACCCTTCGTTGTTCCAACCGTTGGTCCGAAAATCATTGCCACGGTTGTATCAATCGCAGCCGCTGATCCAGAAGATTGAGCGTTCTCCGAAGGGCAAAG
>JANNAO010000247.1:0-10301 GCA_031384405.1 Verrucomicrobiota bacterium
GTGCGATTCAAAGTGCGGTCAGGTGGTGGAACGCCTCGCGCTGCGAGGCGTAGTGCCGCGTACAGCGGCGCAATCCCTTGTCGCCCGATTCCGCCCGCTGTACGCGGGCGGAGTTCTCGCAGCGCGAGAACTCCCACCACAAATGCTGGCCGTCACTTTGAATCACACCCTTCTGTTAGATGTATCCTTGTCTGCCTTGAGGCTTGGCGGTAGTTTTCCAGCGTATGCCAACAACAGCAACGGCCTTAACTTCACACATCCGGCTCGACGCACGAGGCGTGGCGTGGATTGATGACACGAACACCAAGGTCATTGAAGTGGCGCAGGACATGATCGCGCACGGTTGGAGTCCGGAGGAGATTCATTTTCAACATCCGCACCTGTCCCTCGCACAAGTTCACGCCGCACTGGGATTTTATTACGATCACAAATCAGAAATGGACGCCGTGATGCAGGGGAGTTTGCGGGACGCGGAGAAACTGCGAACTCAAGCCGATGAGTCGCCCATCCGCAAGCGGCTTCGGGAAATGGGCAAGGTGTCGTGAGTCTTGGTCTGTACATGGATGTGCATGTGCCAGCGGCCATCACGCGGGCTTTGGTTTTGCGCGGAGTGGATGTGATGACGGCGCAGCTCGACGGCACAACCAAACTGGATGACTCGGCGTTGTTGGACAAAGCCACGGCAGCGGGCCGCGTTCTGTTCAGCCAAGACGAAGATTTGCTGGCAGAAGCCACAAGTCGGCAAAGGAACGGGAAACACTTTGGTGGTGTCATTTACGCCCACCAACTCGGCATCACCATCGGTCAAGCGATCAACGATCTGGAAATTCTTGCCCAAGTGGGAAGCGCGGCAGAGTTCGCAAATCGCGTGGAGTATCTGCCGCTTAGATTTTTAACTGCCAGTGCGCCATTGCCGCGTTGATGGCTGCGTAAGTGTTGGTAGGGCGTGTCACTCCGTGCGCGCCGTGCTTCGCGAAAATGGACGCGTTCAGATTTACCACGGTTCGGCGCGCGCGGAGCGACGCGCCCTACCGTTACTGGTCGTCAGGCGTTCATCTCCCGCGTCTTTGACACCCCGCGTTCGCAATTCACTTTGAACCGCGCTTGACGGTCGCGCTCATAATCTTCAAAGTTTCCGCTCATTTAAGCCAGAAACTGGCCTGACATTTTTTATGAGCAACGCACAAAACTCGTTCGACACGGAAACGCTACGTCAATTCGATCTCGGCACTGGCCGCGAAGGAAATTTTTACTCTCTACCCGCGCTGGAAAAAGCCGGTGTCGGCCCGATTTCCAAACTGCCCGTCTCCATCCGCATCGTACTGGAATCCGTCCTGCGCAATTGCGATGGCAAACGCGTGAGCGAAGCTGCCGTCCGCGCGCTCGCCAATTGGAAACCGGTCGAGGAACGCACGGAGGAAATCCCCTTCGTTGTCGCGCGCATCGTGTTGCAGGACTTTACCGGCGTGCCGTTGCTCGTGGATTTGGCGGCGATGCGTTCCGCCGTCGCCAAGCTGGGCAAGAATCCCAAGATCATCGAACCGCTCGTGCCCGTGGACCTCGTCGTGGACCACTCGGTGCAGGTGGATTTCTCCGGCGGCACGGACTCGATGGAACGCAATCTCGATCTCGAATTCACGCGCAACCGCGAGCGTTATCAATTTCTCAAGTGGGGTATGCAGGCGTTCGAGACGTTCAAGGTCGTCCCGCCCGGCATCGGCATCGTTCATCAGGTGAACCTCGAATATCTCGCCAAGGGCGTGCTATCTTCTCCATCAACCATCAACTCTCAACCATCAACTTATTTCCCCGACACGCTCGTCGGCACGGACTCGCACACGACGATGATTAACGGTCTCGGCATCGTGGGTTGGGGCGTGGGCGGTATCGAAGCGGAAGCGGGCATGTTGGGTCAGCCGGTTTATTTCCTCACGCCTGACGTGGTCGGCGTGCATCTCACCGGCGCAATCCGTGAAGGCGTCACCGCCACCGACGTCGCGCTCACCGTCACGCAGATGCTGCGCAAGGCCAAGGTCGTCGGCAAGTTCGTGGAGTTCTTCGGCGCAGGCGCGGCGGCGTTGCCGCTCGTGGATCGTGCGACCATTGCGAACATGGCCCCCGAATATGGCGCGACGATGGGCTTCTTCCCGATTGATGAGGAATGCACCAACTATCTCCGCGCCACCGGTCGCACCAACGGCGACTGCAAGCTCTACGAAAATTATTATCGCGCTCAGGGTCTGTGGGGCATGCCACAGCTCGGTGAAATCGAATACTCCCAACTCATCGAACTCGATCTCGCGTCTGTGAAGCCGAGTGTCGCCGGCCCGAAGCGCCCGCAGGATCGCATCGAGTTGCCGAACATGCGCCGCGAATTTCTAAGCGCGTTCCAGCGGCCCGTCGCGGAAAATGGATTCGGCAGAACGCGCAAAGATATTTCCAAGTCCGTCAAACTGGAGATGACGAACAAGAAGAAGGTCAAGGTCGGCACCGGCTCGGTTCTGATCGCGGCCATCACGAGCTGCACGAACACGTCGAACCCGAGTGTGATGCTTGCGGCGGGTTTGCTCGCGAAGAAGGCGGTGGAACGCGGTCTGTCCGTGAACCCGGCGGTGAAAGCCTCGCTCGCGCCTGGATCACGCGTCGTCACAGATTATCTCAAGAAGACGAACCTCCAGAAGTATCTCAACAAACTCCGCTTCAATCTCGTTGGCTACGGTTGCACGACTTGCATCGGCAACTCTGGTCCGCTCGACGCGAACATTGAAGACGCAGTGGTGAAGAATGATTTCGTTGCTGCCAGCGTGTTGTCCGGCAACCGCAACTTCGAAGCGCGCGTGCATCAGAACATCAAGGCGAACTTCCTCATGTCGCCGCCGCTCGTCGTCGCATTCGCGCTCGCGGGCCGCGTGGACATTGACCTGAGTTGCGAACCGCTCGGCAACGATCAGGATGGCAATCCCGTTTTTCTCGCCGATCTCTGGCCCACGCTCCAAGAAGTGCGCGATGCGATGGAATCCGCGCTCAAGCCAGAAATCTTCCGCAAGCTCTACAAGGATTTTGCCGCGCAGAATCCCAAGTGGAACGAAATCCCATCGTCCGTCGGCAATGTTTACGAATGGGATCGCAACTCAACCTATATTCAGGAGCCGCCGTTCTTCGAGAACTTCGAGATGACGCCCGGCAGCATTGCTCCGATCACCGGCGCGCGCGCGCTTGCAATCTTTGGCGACAGCGTGACCACCGATCACATCTCCCCCGCCGGCGCGATCAAGAAGAGTTCGCCTGCTGGAAAATACCTGCAAGCAAAAGGCGTCGAACCCGTGGACTTCAACAGCTACGGTTCGCGTCGCGGCAACGACCGCATCATGACCCGTGGCACGTTCGCGAACGTCCGCATCAAGAACCTGATGCTCGGTGGTCAGGAAGGCGGCGACACCGTGTTTCTCCCCAAAGCAGCCGCGCAGCCGGAAACAATTTCCATCTACGACGCCGCGATGGAATACAAGAAGACCAACACGCCGCTCATCGTGATTGCCGGACAGGAATACGGCACGGGTTCATCACGCGATTGGGCCGCGAAGGGCACGAATCTGCTCGGCGTAAAAGTCGTCGTGGCGCAAAGCTTCGAGCGCATACATCGCAGCAACCTCGTCGGCATGGGCGTACTGCCGTTGCAATTCAAGGACGGCACGACGGCGCAAACCCTCAAACTCGACGGCTCGGAGACTTACGACGTCATCGGCCTCGACGCGAACATCAAGCCGCAGCAAGACCTGACACTCCAGATCACGCGCAAAGACGGCAGCGTGGAAAATGTGAACGTCCGTTGCCGCATTGATACGCCCATCGAGATTGACTACTACCAGCACGGCGGAATTCTGCCGTATGTGTTGCGGCAATTGGTGGCGAAGGCGTAAAGCCCGGATGCTTATTGCTCCGTGTCCGCTTGTTCCAGGACTTGAAGAATCTTGTTGAACGTGTCGTACACTTCACCGTAGTCACGAATCTCCACGGTGAGCTTTCTATCTTTGTTTGATCGCGCAACGACATGTCCGTCGGCGAAGAGAATGCCTGCGGATTGCTGCTTGTGATGGGTGCGCGGTTTGACGTTGAACGCTGCCAAGTCTTCCGGGCAAAGGAACAACGTATCAATCACCAGTGCTCGTATCGGCTGGCCGTTTCTGTTCAGTCCAAGCCTATCGAGTTGGATGTGATCAGTTGAAACAGGCGTGAAGGGCGAGTCGAACAATGCCGTGTTGCCAGCGTGACGAAAGTAATAGCTGCCTTGCGCCTGGGACTTGCCGACTTTCGCCAGTTCGGCTTCAGCGTCCAAGGGTTGATCTGCGCCCGGACAAAATAACACCTTCGACTGGCTGCCTAGATGTTGCGCCAGCAACAATCCCAACGCGACCGGCGCGCCGCTTCGCAGCGAGAGCAGACTCGTGGGCGCGCCAGTGGACGGATAAAACTCCGCCGGACTCAGGAATGGCGGTGCTTTCGGTCCGAAGGGGATTTTGCCGCTGTTATCGTGCGAGTAACTCGTGATGGCGATGCCGATCTGTCGCAGATTCGAGAGGCAGACCGCGCGGCGGCCTTTTTCTTTGGCGACCGACAGAGCCGGGAGAAGCATCGCGCCAAGGATCGCGATGATGGCGATGACGACGAGCAATTCAATCAGCGTGAAGGCGTGATTTTTTGTCGGCAACGAAATGAGTTTTGCCCGATGGCTGAACATGCGTGACTCGCGCTACGGCAACTGCCGCGCTTGGTAGAAACGCTGGGGGAAGTTCGATGATGTGTCAACGAAGGGAATCGCGCCGGTGACATTGGTGACAAAACCCAAGCTCGTCCAACTCGCCGATGGCACTGTGAGGTTGGTGCTGGCAACGATCTGGAACGTCAGGCCGGGTTCGCTCTGAAGCGTAAATCGGAATTGTCCGTTGGTGCTGACTGGATTCACGAGACTGGGTGCGAGGGTTGAAACGAGTCGCACATTGTCCAAATCCCAGTAGCCGCCTTGCAGGTTGGTGCTGACGGTGGAGAGGAATTGGATGCCGATCTTTCGACCAGCCCACGCATCGCCAGCTTTCACGGCGGGGACGGTCACATGGCAGTCCACGAAGTGTGTGTTGTTGCTGAAAACATCGTAGGTGTTCGTCAGCGAAGTGGTCGCTATGGCGATGTGATTGCTCGACGCATCACGATAATAAAGGCTCAGATCAAGCGTCGCGCCTTGCTGCATGTTGCCGCCCGTTCCAATGACTCCGACGGTAAGGCGATAAGATTTGCCCGGCTCGTACTCGGCGTTGAAATCATGCGATGGGACAACGTCGTTCCAGTCCATCGAATCGTAGTCCTGAAACAAGCCGACTTCGGGAACGGCAAACAGCCAGATCGCTTGAAGCCCATCGCAGTTATCAATGTGGTTGCTGCTGCCCACCGTTGTGTTCTTGAAAGCACCCGTGAGTTGAATCCACGAGAAACTCCCACCGCCATCGTCATACCAATCCGGCTTCGCGGTCTTCTGCCACGAATTAAAGTTCGGCAATGGGAACGGCACGTTGGGCGACTCGAACGATGCGTTCGGCACGCTGATGTTCGTCGCCGCAAGTGAACTCCCGACCGACAGCAGGAAAATCATTCCAGCAACCGCCGAGATCAGTGTCTTGCTCATCTGAAGCGATGGAGTTAGCGACGATTCCGCGACCGGAGTGCAAACAGAAGTCCACCGACCGCGATCAATCCAAGCGATCCCGGCTCAGGCACTGCCGTCAGGCGCACGTTATCAATATCCCAATAGCCGTCGCCCGTGCCGTAGATGGTTTCGATCTTGATACCGATGTTTTGCCCGACCCAGGCATCACCTGCCTGCACCGTGGGAATGTTGACTTGGAAATCTTGAAGGTTCAGAGCGCCGACGTTCAGAAACCCTGCGGCGGTATAAGTGACAACCGTGGGTGCGCCAACGGTCACCATGTTCAAGCCATCGCGATAATACAGACTCAGTCCGAGCATCGAGCCTTCGGTCATATTGCCGGAAAAGCCCTTGCCGAAAACACCGAGCGTCAGCGTGTAAGACTTGCCCACACCGAACGTGGAGTTGAAGTCGTGCGACGGTGAAACGTCATTGAAATCCATCGTGGCGTAATCCTGGAGCAAGCCGACCTGCGGAAACGAAAACAGATACGCGGCCTGCGAGCCGTGCAGATTTCCGTAAGCACCCGTGCCAGCAAAGATGCCTGACATCTGATTCCAAGTGTAACCGTAATTTTGTTCGATGAAGTCGAAGTAAGCAGGCCGCGCGGATTTCTGCCACGAATCAAAATTGTTCGTGACGAAACCGGTCGAGGGCGTCTCAAAGGAATGGTTCGGGACAGAGATCGGCTGGGCTTGCAAGATGCCGCTGGTCGAAAGGATACCGGTCAGACCGAGTGCGAGCGCGAACAGGAATTGGGATTGGGATTGGTGCTTCATACGTCTTGTGGATTTGAGGATTAAATCTGAGTGAACAGTTACGACAGGAGTTACTGGGTTACTTCGGTGAACAACATGGATTGATTCTAGCGACAATGGACGCGACTTCAATCCTTCTATTCAACCAACGGCTTGAGCGGACATTGCAATGGAGCATGACACTTGTCGGATAAATCCTAATGCCTTTCGGAAATTCGTTCTTGGAATCCCAAAGGGATTCAATCGGTCAGCCTGGGGTTGCGAGGAACGAGCTACCCCAGGAAACCAACAACAACAATCCCAACCCCATCGGGGTTGCATCATCCATTTGATCGCAGGCCTTCAACCCCTTCAGGGTTGATGAGCCGCAACGTCTTTTCCCAGGGTAGCTCGTTCCTCGCAACCGCTGGGCTAGATGATTCAACCCCGTTGGGGTTGGTGAACGGTGACGCAACACTGGGTTTTATTTGTTCTGTCGCAGATTCTATTTCCGAAAGGCATTAGTCTTTAATCACACCCAGTGAGGTCATGGCTGAGATCACACTTCACGAATCAAACTCTCGCCATGCTCCACCGCGCTTGCTAGGTTTTTACCCGATGACTGCGTTCGCGCAAAAGTTTATTTCCGATTGGTTCAGTGGACTCGGACGTTTCGGTCTGCTGGTCGGGGAATCGCTTGCCTCTTTATTCACTTTCAAAGTCCGCGCACGCGATCTGGTGTACCAACTCTATTACATCGGGGTGAAATCCCAGACCGTGGTGCTTGTCACTGGCGCGTTCACGGGAATGGTCCTCGCCGCGCAGGCTTACTATCAATTCCATCAGGTGAAGATGGATACCGCCACGCTCGCGCTCGTGGGCGTTTCCATGTGCAGCGAACTCGGCCCGGTGTTGACGGCGTTGATGGTGGCGGGACGCGTCGGCGCATCCATTGCCGCTGAAATCGGCACGATGCGCGTGACCGAACAGATTGATGCCCTGCGAACCCTCGCCACGCATCCGGTGGATTACCTCGTCGTGCCGCGATTGCTCGCCGCGATCATTGTCATGCCCATCCTCACAGCGGAAGCCGTCACCGTCGGCATCGCGGGCGGCTACACGGTCGCGGTTCAACTGCTGGGCGTGGACCCGACCTACTCGTGGCACAACATGCTTCGATACACGACGATTCCCGACTTCTCCATCGGTCAGATCAAATCAATCGTCTTCGGCGCGATCATCGCGACCATCGGTTGCTACAAAGGCATGACCTGCCGGGACGGCGCGGAAGGCGTGGGCCACGCCACCACGGAAGCGGTCGTCTATTCCTCGATCACGATCCTCATTGCCAACTTTTTCCTCACGCTGCTGCTGGGGCGGCTCTTTCACATCATATGATCGGACACATTTCATCACCGCGACTGGAAGCGGTTTCAAAACTTGTGTCAAAAGTAAGGAGCGACCCCTTCATGTCTCTGTGGTTCGACCAAACGATTTCTTGCCAACCGCAGGCGAACAAGCATAAATGGCGTAGCAATGAAACCTGCTCGGCTAAACCCAACCGCGCCAGGCCGAACCCGCGTTTGGCCGAATATTTGTTAGGCGACTTTACACGTTTATGAATATCGTCACGCACCTTCAAGAACTAGACAACTTGATTATCGAACACACAAAGCCGCCAGTCACTGCCATGCTTCGCAACAAAGTGGCGTTCTGCATTGAGCAGGCTCAGGCGCGTGCGGCGGACGTAGAGCGGCAAGAGCAGACGCTTTCACAGCAGATAGAAACGATAGAACGCCTTAGCAAATCCGAGGCGGCACTTAAGGCTGAGATAGCGCGGCGCGACGCTGAGGCGGATACCCAAGTAGGATTTCACTTTGGAGATTCGACGCGACCAGTGGTCTAACCTGCGCTGCTGGCTGAACAACGTAACGTGAGAGAGACGTGAACGAATTGGTCATTGATTTAGCCCGATGCCTCAGCGCAGAAATCTAACTATGAAACCACTATTTTTGTTTTTGCTGATTTCCTTTTGCAGTTGCTCCCCATCTGGGGATTACAAAGACCCGGACATCAAGAAAAAGTTGACTGAAATTCTCTCATCCCTTCATCAAACAGACTACGCCGCGAGACAAGCCGTCGCCGACATCTCTGCCATCGTAGATGTGAACAAGAAAAATCTCTCGCCAGAACAACATTCAAAACTCACACAAGCCGCATCCAATCTGACACAAATGCAATACATGCTCGCAGAGCAGATGAGGCTTGCCGAAAGAGACGGAGCAGACGTACACGACAAAGAGTGGCAAGCGATGAAGAAAAAATACACCGAGATGTTCAAAGAGGCAAAAACACTCATCTCAGACACCGCCTCAACGCTTTGAGCAAATGGTCCAGTCCTGTAAATGCAGTCAGTGCGGTGGCAACATCGCCTTCGACGATTCCGACTTCTACACCCTTAGACACGATTACTTCAAATGGTATGGCCCAACAGTCACATGCCCACATTGCGCCAAGCCAACCGAAGTGTTCATCAAACGCCCAATACACCCCATTTTCAACATAAAGCCAGTGACCTGGCTGCTCATCGCAATACCCATAGCCATGATCGTCTTGCTCATGGCGTCACCAGATCAGTTTGAGAACTTGATAATGTCAATTTTCAAACTCGCGCTCTTAGCAGCAGTCATTGCCTTGTATTTTCTCCCAACCATCATTGGCAGCAAAAAACGGAACGTCTCCGCCATCTTCATCATCAATCTATTTCTCGGCTGGACACTTGTTGGCTGGGTTTTAACCCTCGCTTGGTCCACAACCGACGACAAATAGCCCATCAGCGATCAGAACCGGGTCAATCCGGCGCGGCGTGAACGGATAGCGAGGATTTGACCATTCTTCTTGGTGTACGATCAGACTGCGAATTGTTTAGCAGCATCATTCCCCGCGTCCGCCTGCGGCGAGATCGAGGCTGCGTTCGACAGCGGTTGCGACGAGCGTGTGCAATGGAAGAAGATTTCCGCCATGCCCCGCATCGAGGGCTTCGAGATAACTCGCACGTTCCTCCACCTGGATCACCGTGATGGGAAAGCCCGCCCGCAAAAGCTGCCAGTTCATCAACAGTCGTCCGGTGCGGCCATTGCCATCGAAAAACGGATGCAACGTCTCAAATCGGAAATGCGTTTCACTGGCCAGCAGAACAGGGTGGAGCGCGCTCTGCCGCGCCCAGGCGATGAGCGCGTCCACTTGTTCGGAAACCAAGGTGGCGTTTGGCGGCGTGTGCCGCGAGCCTTTGATGAACACAGGGCCGTTCCGCAGACGCCCGGCCCATGCGGTGTCAATGTCGCGCATGACCGTTTGATGGATGTCCAGCAGCGTGCGCGCGGTGATGTCGCGATTTTCGGTTTGCCACTGTTCGATCTCTTTGATGGCCGCATGGTGGTTGCGCGCTTCATACACTTCGCGCAATGACTTGCCATGATTGGGCGTGAGTCCCTCCTCGACGATGAGTTGTGTTTCCCGAAGTGAAAGCGTGTTACCCTCGATGGCGTTTGACGAGTAAGTGAGTTCCACGCGCAGGCGTCCGTAGAGTGATTCCAACACGGGCGCGGCCAGTCCCGCAAACGCGATCCGTTTGGCATCCAGCCGCGCGAGTTGTTCGCGTAAAGGGTCAGGGATTGTTTGGTGGCTCATTTTGATTTTCACAACTATCGCCCATCAGTTGCCATTGATTCAATCCTACTACAACGAACGAGGCAGGTGAAACATCCAATTGTACCGCAGGGCGCGACTGGGGGTGTGACTGAATGTGCCGCACAACTTTCGTCCTCGTCGTCGGTCTAGTACACGGCGTGTTGGTTTGGAAATCG
>JANNAO010000268.1:0-2424 GCA_031384405.1 Verrucomicrobiota bacterium
CACTGAACCGAAGTTGCCCTTGCCGTCTATGAGTTTTTCGCGCATCACCCACGGCTGCGCCATGTGGACGAGCGTCGGGTAAATCACCGCTTCGCCGTGTGGATGGTAGTTACCGGAAGTATCGCCGCAAATCTTCGCGCACTTGATGTGCTTGCGTCCCGGGAACAGCGACAGATTCTCCATCGCGTAAAGGATGCGGCGTTGCGAAGGCTTGAGTCCGTCACGCACGTCGGGCAACGCGCGCGAAATGATCACGGACATCGAGTAGTCGAGGAACGAGTTCTTGATCTCGTCCGCGACATTGATCTTGGAAATTTTCTCGCCCTGCGTGTAAGCACCGCCGCTGGGTCGTTGCTCCGGCGTGGATGGAGGCTGCGGGGGTTGTGGCGGTTGAGGTGGCTGATTGGAATCGGTTTCGTCTGGCATGATTGGAAATTACTTGGCGGGTTTGTCGTTGAGCGAATAGTCGGCCGGCTCGGACTGTTTCAAAAACTGGATGCGTTGATTCAACTGCTCGGCATTGGCCAGCAAACGGTCTTCATACGGCTGGGTTTGTCCCGGCGGAATATCCCGGGTCTGGCCGTCTTCACAGACGACAAAAGCTGTTCCGAACTGCCGGGCGCGATGAATCGCCGAGACCGTCGCCAGTTGAAGGGCGCGTTCCGACTCCAGGTCTTCAATGTCCATCGTGGACTCATCCAGCAGTTCGTATTTTGTTTTCATATTTCCATTCCGGCCTCCGCAGCCAGTTTCTCAAATTGTTTTGCATCGCGAATCGCCAGCCGACCGGCCTTCTCCAGCGCGATCAATCGCGGCGACGCGCCGTCGTTTTCAAACATTCGCCACGAGTCAAACACCGGACGATAAATTTGGAAAAAGTTCTGGAGCGTCTTGTGAAAACGACGCCGCGACACTTCCGGCTCGATGTTGTGCCCGCCCTGAACGACCCGGTGCTGAATACGATGAATCGTCGTCACCACATCGCGCACCCACAAAAAATAACATTTGATCGTGTAGCCCTGCGACTTCGCCTTCCGCAGCCACACCGCAGCCGACCGTCCGCTCATCGTCGTTTCCCAGGTGAACGAACGCCACCCGCTAATCAACTGCCTGATCCGTTCAATTGCCACCCGCCCGGCCTCCATCGCCACCGAATCCGGGTCATAGGGCGACAGACCTTTCGCAATCAAATTCGCGTTCACAAACTCCAGTTCCCGGATGAAGTTCGGCAAATACATATCGGCGAAGGTTGTCTTCCCCACGCCGTTCGGCCCTGCGATGACATAGATCGTTGGCATCCGTCACTGCTTCATTTCGTTTTCAGCGGCAGCGTGACAACTGACAGGCCGATAAAATTCGATGCGTCGCACACTCGCAGGTCACTGCTGCACATCTGCTCGCTGCCGTGCAATTCCGCTGTCGCGACATGAATCGCATCCAGCGTCCGCAACGCCACGTTCGGATGACATTGGTCAATCACCGCACCCGCTCTTTCGATGACGTGGCGGTTTAATGGCAACAGGATGAATTCCTGATCACGCACCTTGTCCTGAAACAAACGCCAGCCGGTCAGACGCGCCTGTCGGGAAATCCGCCCTGCCCGTTCTTTGGTGAGCAGGGCGGATCGAACTTCCGCCACGGCCAGTTCCGAGGTGACGATGGATTGCTCCGCCACAATGCCGTGGAACGCCTCGCTGTCGGGTTCGTAGCTGACCAATTTTACGATGACGCAGGAATCGAGATACATCGCTTTTTACCAGCCACGACCATCGCGATCAGCGCGGATGATTTCGTCGGCGAACGGCCCTTCGGTTTGCATCGGCATTTTTTTGAGATGCTCCCATGTGCCTGTGAATACTTTCCGACCCTTGTGTTTGGTCACAGGCGACAACACGGCTTTCGGCACGCCATCCGACGTGATCGTGACTTGCTGCCCGCCCGCAACCAACTCCAACAACGCCGAGAGCTTGGCCTTGGCCGCACGCACCGGGATGGAAAGCCCCACGCCGGGCAGCGCAATTGCCTCCCGCATGACCATTGACCCGGAGGTCTGGGGCGTCATGTCTGAGAGCGGCTTTTGCTTTTGCTTGTAGAGCGGCACTTGTCGTTTTATTTTCATGCGTCTTAATGTAGTCACATGTGACTACATTCGTCAAACCCTATTTTCAAACATCCAGATTCCGCACGTTCAGCGCGTTATCCACGATGAAGTCACGGCGCGGCGCGACTTCCTCGCCCATCAAGGTCACGAACATCTCCTCGGCCTCGACGGCGTCCGTCAGTTCGATGCGGAGCAGCTTGCGCCGGACGGGATTCATCGTGGTCTCGAAAAGTTCCTTCGCGTCCATTTCGCCCAAGCCCTTGAAGCGATACATCTGGATGCCCTTCTTGCCGACGACCTTCACGCCGTTGAGAATTTCAGGA
>JANNAO010000294.1:0-5779 GCA_031384405.1 Verrucomicrobiota bacterium
GGGAGAGGGAGAATTCTACGCCGCTGCTCGACAATTTCTCACCGCGCTTTGTGGCTCCACTGAAAATAGCGAAGAACCTTTCTCCAAATCGTTCTGATTTGAAATTGTGTGCGTGCGACGGACACGCCATGCTTGCTGGCAAGGACACTATGAATCGCAAGCAACTGCTCGACCTATATTACTTAGACGCGCGCGCCAAACTGATTGATCTGGCTGCGTTCTTAGATCGCCTTGATCGCGCGGACGGTGAGGCGGATTTTCGTTTCAATGCGTTTGGCAAAGCCTTGCCAGAACTTCAAGCGGGCAATGGCTCGCGCACTGAACGGGTTCTTGCATCTTTGAGTGATCCAACTTCTGAACCCATTCCCGCCGCCACCACCAAAGCTGCCTGCGGTGCATGGCCGGGGAACGCTTGATTCGGTTACTTTTCCCTCAATCAACTATCCACCAATCCACCATCCACTTCCCGAAATGCGTTACATCGAACCTCACGCCCACATGGTCAGTCGCGTCACGGATGATTACCAAGCGATGGTCGTCGCCGGATGCGCGGCGGTTTGCGAACCGGCGTTCTGGGCGGGCTTTGATCGCAGCTCGGCGGATGGGTTCTACGATTACTTCTGTCAGTTGACCGAACACGAACCCAAGCGCGCCGCGAAGTTCGGCCTGCCACACTTCAGTTGGCTTTGCATCAATCCCAAAGAGTCCGAGGACGTAAAACTCGCGAGCGATGTCCTCGCGCTCATACCGAAATTTCTCGAACGCCCGAACGTGATCGGCATCGGCGAGATCGGCCTGAACAAAAACTCGCGCAACGAGATGAAGGTGCTGGAAATGCACGTTGACCTCGCCGCGCGCCACAATCAACTCATCCTCGTTCACACGCCGCACCTCGAAGACAAACTCAAAGGCACGCGCCTCATTCTCGACGTCTTGCGCGCTGACTCGCGCATCAAGCCGGAGCGTTGCCTGATTGATCACGTCGAGGAGCACACCGTGAAGATGGTTTTGGACGCAGGCTTCTGGGGCGGCATGACACTCTATCCCGAAACCAAATGCACCGCCGCCCGCGCTGTGGACATGATCGAAGTTTACAGCGGCGAACGGCTCTGGATGAACAGCGCGTGTGATTGGGGCGTGAGCGTGCCGCTGGCGATTCCGTATGCCGCGCTGGAATTGCGGCGGCGCGGCCACAGTGCGGAGGCGATTGATCGCTTGATCTACCAGAACCCGAAAAGATTTCTCAGCCAGTGTCCGAAGTTCAAATTAGTTGAGGCGACGGTTTAAGCGAAGCCATGCAATTGAAGCCAAACCCAATAAACGCAGAGACGCAAAGAACGCAGAGGAACGCAGAGGGAAAACAGTTTTTGTCACGGGCAAAGGGTTGTGATTTTTCGGCGGGACAAAACACTCCGCGTCTCTCCGCGTTCTTTGCGTCTCTGCGTTTCTCCCGCCGGGCGGCCATCGCCATGCTACGGTCAAGTTTGCTTGCGCCATGATTCTCAAACACGGACTCCACCTCGCCTACTGCACCAATGTTCATCGCGGCGAGACGTGGGCGGAAACCTTTGATTCGCTGGACACCCACACCTTGCGTGTCAAAGAGCGCGTCCAACCAAACGGACGTTACGCCATCGGCCTGCGCCTGAGTGATCAGGCTTCCCGCGAACTGGCAGATGCGAAAACCCTGCTTGCGTTTCAATGCTGGCTTGATCAGCACGACTGCTACGTTTTCACGATCAACGGATTTCCCTTCGGCCAGTTCCACGGCACGCGCGTGAAGGAGAATGTTTATCTACCCGACTGGACCGCCTCGCGCCGCCTTGACTACACCACACGTCTCTTCGACTTGCTCGCGCAACTTATTCCGTCCGGCGTCGAGGGCAGCGTCAGCACTTTGCCCGGTTCGTTCAAGGACTTCATCACGTCGCCGGAGCAGGAGCGCGCCATCCGCGACAACGTCTGGCGTTGCGTCGAACACATTGCAAAACTTTCTGAGCGGACCGGAAAACAGTTTCATCTCGGTCTTGAACCCGAACCGTTCGGCTATTTCGAGAACAGCAGCGAAACGACAAAGTTCTTCGATCAACTCCGCGACGAACATCCAAGTGACCCGCGCCTCAACGCGCATCTCGGCGTGAACTACGACACCTGCCACTTCGCCATCGAGTTTGAGGAAGCTGCCGTTGCGTTGAAAACTTTTCAGCAACACGACATCCGCCTCAGCAAGATTCACCTGAGCAACGCGCTGAAGTTGCGCCCCACGCCTGCCGCACTTCAACGCCTCGCTGCATTTGCGGATGACGTTTATTTGCATCAAGTCATCATTCGACATGCAGAGGGCTCGCTCACAAAGTTTCGCGACCTCGCTCCGGCGTTGAACGCCCCGGAGTGCGCCCGTCATCGGGCGCAGCAGCGTAAAAACTCCGAGGGCGATAGAAAACATCCCACCGCGTCTTCTCCCCACGTTTCTGTGCCCGGGGACGGGCACACTCCGAACAATGGCGACGAATGGCGCGTGCATTTTCACGTCCCGCTCCAGATGCAACCGACCGCCGAACTCGGTACTACGGCGGATCAGGTCACTGGATTATTAAAATATCTCCAGACGCAGCCTCAGCTTTGCTCGCACTTGGAAATGGAAACCTACACGTGGGCTGTCCTGCCCGAACCACTCCGCAGTCTTGATGTGGTGGATCAGCTCGTGGCGGAATACGACTGGACGTTGCAGCAGCTCACCGGGCATGGTTTGCGTTGAGCCACGAACGAAAGAATTTGTTTAGCCACAAAAAGGCACAAGAAGCACATAAACTGAAACGCCATGAACAGACACTTGAACTTCCTTTCACTCTCGGGCTGTGTGTGGCTTCCCAAGGGAGCAGCCAGCAGTTCCATCCCCTTTGTGCTTCTTGTGCCTTTTCGTGGCTAAAAATTTTTCCCCTGAGACATGACCCAACTCCGCACACTGCTTGTCCTGGGCCGAATCTCAAACCTGCCGACCGTCTGGTCGAACTGTCTCGCGGCGTGGTTGCTCAACGGCGGGCAAGTGTGGAATAATTTTTACGTTCTCTGCATCGGCGCGACGTTGCTCTACATCGGCGGCATGTTTCTCAACGACGCGTTTGACGCGGAGTTTGATCGCCAGTTCCGCAAGGAGCGTCCGATTCCATCCGGCCAGATTTCAACGCTGGCTGTTTGCTGGATTGGTTCAACGTTGCTATTGCTCGGATGGTCTTTGCTGTCGCTGACTGGCAAATCCGCCGCGATCATCGCTCCGTTGCTCGTCGGCGCAATCGTCCTCTACGATGCAGTCCACAAGCGAACCGCCTTCGCACCTTTGCTCATGGCGGCGTGTCGCTTCCTGCTCTACGTCGTCGCGGCTTCGGCCACGATGCGTGCGGTGAATGACGCCGTCGTCTGGCACGGGCTGGCACTGGCGGCCTATATCACTGGATTGAGTTACCTAGCGCGTGGCGAAAGCAGTTCAGGGACAACTCGTCGCTGGCCGCTGCTGTTGCTGCTCGCACCGCTGGTTACAAGTGTGATGATAAACTCCCACCGCGATGTGATCTCATGGATTGCGTCAGCGATTTTGCTCGCATGGATGCTTTGGTGTTTGCACGGGATTGGTGGGGCGAGCGTACTCGCGAGCCGGCTCGTCAGTAGCCTCGCCCCACCAAGAAAGTCCGGCGCGCACGGCATGTCTCGCCGAAGTCAGACGGAGGCGGAAGTGACGCGCCCTACCCAGCACATCGGCAAATGTGTTTCCGGTCTGCTCGCGGGAATCGTGCTCGTGGACTGGGCGGCAGTTCCCCGGATGGCGGATGAATTCAATCTGGTGTTCATCGGCTTGTTCCTTCTCGCCTTGATTCTGCAACGAAAAATTCCCGCGACGTGACTTGTAGCGTCAGGCATCCGTGCCTGACGTAGAGGGCGGCTTCCAGCCGCCCGGACAGAACGCTGAAGCGCGGGAGGCATTTGGTTTTTTTACCCGATCGGGCGAACGTGAGTTTTTTCCGCCGGGCTGGGAAGCCACGGCTCTACGGCAGGCACGGATGCCCGCCGCTACGTCTCTCGAAAGATTCCTGCGACGTGATGCGTCTGCGCTTGCCACGGTGAAGACGCTTCAGGAAACTCCGTCCCCTGAGCGCATGGATTTGATCGAACGCACCATTCAAGTGAGCTGGCAACACCGCGTGTTGTTCACTGACCATGTCTTTGATCCGGCAAACGCGAGGTTGCGCGATAACTTAAGCCGTGATGAACAAGGTTCGCCGCGTCGCGCGTTGGTGGTAATTGATGAGGCTCTCGCACTGACGCAACCCGACTTGAGCGCGACGATTGAAAACTATTTCCGCGCCCAGTCAGATGGAGCAACGCTCGTCAGCGCACCGCTCATCTGCAAAGGTGGTGAGCAGACGAAAGCTTCATGGTCTTCCGTTTCAGAAATCCACGCGGCGATTGACCGGCATCACATTGACCGGCACTCGTATCTCATCGCGGTGGGCGGTGGCGCACTGTTGGACATGGCGGGACTGGCAGCAGCCACGGCGCATCGCGGCGTTCGACACATTCGGATTCCAACAACGACGCTGAGTCAGTGCGATTCCGGCGTGGGCGTTAAGAACGGCATCAATGCGTTCGGCAAAAAGAATTTCATTGGCACGTTCGCGCCGCCGTTTGCGGTCATCAATGATTTCCAACTGCTTGCCACGCTCTCGCCGCGCGATTTGCGCGCCGGTTTTGTTGAAGCGGTGAAGGTGGCGTGCATCCGTAGCTGGGAGTTTTTTGAAGTACTGGAACAAGATGCGTCGGCTTTAGCGAAGTTTGAACCTGAAGCCATGCGTAAACTCATCCGACGTTGCGCGGAGTTGCATCTCAATCACATCGCCACCAGTGGAGATCCGTTTGAGTTTGGTTCGGCGCGTCCGCTCGATTTTGGGCACTGGGCGGCGCACAAGCTGGAGCAGCTTTCCGGTTTCACTCTGCGACACGGCGAGGCCGTGGCCATCGGCATCGCGCTGGATGTTGTTTATGCGCGGCGCGCGGGGTTTCTCAAAGCCGAGAACGCGAGTCGTGTGTTGCGGTTGTTGGAAACCCTCGGCTTTGAGTTGTTCACCCCAGACTTGCAGCGCGAGGAATTGCTGGCGGGCTTGGAAGAATTCCGTGAACACCTCGGCGGTCGGCTCGCCATTACCTTGCTGCGCGACATCGGCGTCGGGTTCGAGGTGAACGAGATGAAGTTGGAGTTGATTCGGGAAGCTATCGCCGAATTGGGAGAATATTGGAAGCAATGACCCGCACCGCTGTCATCAATGTCGTGGGCTTGTCCGAGTCGTTGCTTGGCGTGCACACGCCGCGCATCAATGCCTTTCGCGCGGCGGGCGCATTGAGCCGCATTGAGCCCGCGTTTCCGGCGGTCACTTGCACCGCGCAGTCCACTTACCTGACCGGACTGACCCCGGCGCAGCACGGCATTGTAGGCAATGGCTGGTACAATCGTGAATTGGCGGAGGTACAGTTCTGGAAACAATCCAATCACCTCGTTGCCGGGAAAAAACTTTGGGAGTCGTTGCGTGAGACGAACCCCGGCTTCACCTGCGCAAAATTATTTTGGTGGTACAACATGTATTCCAGCACGGACTGGTCGGTGACGCCGCGCCCGATGTATCCGGCGGACGGTCGCAAGTTTTTCGACATCTACGCGTGGCCTTACTCGATCCGCGAGGAGATCAAACGTGAACTTGGCGAATTCCCGTTCCCCGCGTTCTGGGGGCCG
>JANNAO010000304.1:0-5591 GCA_031384405.1 Verrucomicrobiota bacterium
CAGCCGACAAGACGAGCCTTGCCCATCTGGAGCGGATGAAAACCAGAAAACCCGAGCGTCACGAACAACAAAACAGCCTCAAAGCGCAGTCACCAAACCCGCGCCACGGCGGAGCATGCCCTCAACTGCCGATTTTAGGTTCAAGATTACCCGTGCCAGCCGCCATGTCCCACAAGCGATAGCCCTTCGTCCACCACTTCGCGCCGATGACACGTTCCAAATAGCTGTGAGCCTTGCGCGCGAACGGCACAGGCGTAAAAAACTCCCCAGTGAAGCGGCGGATTGGGTCGTCAGTCAGGCGATCCACCTTTGCCAGAATATTGCGAGCCGTCGCAGCGTCGGTGACTTTCTCGTAGTTCGACCAGAACCATTCGTATTCCTTCGGCAGGATTTTCTTGGCGCGCTTCTCCTCCGGGCCGATGAGGAAAACCACCTTGTTCTCCGCGCGATTGTATTCCGAACGACCTTGCTGAATGTCGCAAAGAAAGTAGCGCGAGGATTTCGTGCCGTTGCGAACGGCGTCACCGAAACACTTGTTCCAGTAATCGAAAACCTCCTCGAAGTTGTCCTCGGTGATGAGCTTTTTGACGCGGAAATCAAACTCCGCCTGCTGGGTGCGATGTTGCGCCAGACGTTGCGAGAACAGTTCGTATTCCGCTTCTTCGAGAACTTCAAAAACCTTGATGGCCTCCGTCTCTCTGGCCGCTGCGATGTCGGCGACAAGTTTTTCGTCGGGCTGGCTGGGCGCGAGTTCCCAATCGTATTTGGTTTCGTTCCCAAAGAATCTTTTCCACCGATGCGTGTCGGTGAAGAACGCTTGATCAGAATCGGCGATGCAGATGATGGGCGGCACGACCTTCTCGGCACGACCGAGGCGCAAGCGGCGAACGTAATACATCACCTGAGCAAGCACCGCAGCGCGGGCATCGCGTTTCTCAAGGCTGCGCTGGAACTTGAATTCAAAGAAAATTTCCGGCGAGTAAAGGTCGTGGCGAAACTCCGTGTCGTAATCCAGTGCGAAGTGTGTGGCGTAGGCGTGTTTGACCTCTTCTTCGGTCTTCGCCTTGCTGAGTTGTGTGCTGAAATTGGAAAAGGTTTTGGCCATCGCGTTGCCGTGATTTTTACAGTTAGCATCCGCTAGCACGAGAACAACTCACCTCACGCGCTCGCCGCCGCCTTACGCCCAGTCATCAGGAAATCCATGTAGCCGATGAGCCGTTGCTTCATCTCTTTGCGCGGGACGATGGAGTCAATGAGCCCGTGATCGAGTAGAAATTCCGCCGTCTGGAATCCGGGCGGCAGTTCCGCTTGCGTGGTGTCTTTGATGACGCGCGGCCCGGCGAATCCGATGAGTGCCTTCGGCTCCGCGAGAATCAAATCGCCCACGCTGGCGTAGCTCGCCATCACGCCGGCGTAATCAGGATTCGTGAGGATGCTGATGTACGGCAGCTTCGCCTTCGCATGATAACCGAGCGCGGCGCAAGTCTTCGCCATCTGCATCAAGCTGAACATGCCTTCATACATCCGCGCGCCGCCGCTGGTGGAGATGATGATGACGGGCAATCCTTTTTCAGTTCCTGCTTCGATGAGTCGCGTGAGTTTTTCGCCGACGACAGAACCCATCGAGCCGCCGAGAAAACTGAAATCCATCACGCCGAGCGCGACGCGGTGTGTGCCGATCATGCCGACACCGGTGACGACGGCGTCCTTGAGATTTGTTTTCTTCCAATTGGACGCGAGCTTGTCTTTGTAGGAAGACGCGCCGGTGAAGCCCAACACGTCCACGCTGATCATCTCCGCATCCATCTCCTCGAACGTGCAGGTCTCCACCATCGAGTGGATGCGTTCGCGCGCGCCGATGACGAAGTGATGATCGCACTTGAGGCAGACCTTGAGATTTTCGTCCAACTCTTTGTCGAAGACCAACGTCTCGCACGCAGGACATTTGGTCCACAACCCGGCGGGGATTTCGCGCTTGCGAGATTTTCCGGAGGCGAGCTTGAGTTTCTTTTTGATGAACGACGTGGTGTTGCCCGATGTCGGCGGCGTCAACGCGGGTTCAACAGGATCAACTCCGGGCGGTTGCTTCGTGAATGTAGTCGTGGACATGGCTGGGATATAAACCGGGTTGGCAGTTTTTTTATGCGGCAAAAGATTCATTGTCGCTCGGTCTGCTGGACATCTTTTGGTTGAAACACTTTCATACGACCAACCGCTGGGATTATTCAAAGTCCCCGCGCGACTGTCCAGACGCAAACTTCCCCCGCACCCAGTTCACGCAATACCCGCGCGCACGCGCTCGTGGTCGCACCCGTCGTCAACACGTCATCTACCAACACCACGCGCTCGCCGGATAGCTTCGCTCCCGCCACCGCAGCGAAGGCGCGACGCACATTATCCGCGCGCTGTTTCTTGGTGAGCAACGTCTGCGTGCGCGTGGGTGTGACACGGCGCACGAGGTTTTCGTTCATCGGCAACTCCAACGCTCGCGCCAAGTGAACGGCGATGCGTGCGGCTTGATTGAACTCCCGCTCGCGTTCCTTCGTGGGATGCAACGGCACGGGCACGATGACGTCCCACTGCTCCGCGCGCAACGGAGTCACAGCCTCGCGCAACAGCAAGTCGGCGAGGAACGGCTCGAACCAAAGCGCGTTGTTGTATTTGAATCGATGGATCACTTCGAGCGTCACGCCCTTGGCCGTCACCGCAGATCGCGCGGAACTGAAATGGAGTTCCATGTCGCGACAATTGGAACACTCGAACGCCGTGGTGATGTCGCCTTCGTAAGGAAGCCCGCACCGCTCGCAGAACGGCGCGCGGATGAATCGCACACCCGTCCAACACTTCGCGCAAACCAATCCCTGCTCCGGCATGGCGCGGGCCACTTCACAAATCTGACACACGCGCGGATAAAACAACGCCAAGCCCGCCTCGAAACATTGGGCGAGTGGCGCGGTGATCATGCGCGGAGGATAACGGGAGAAAGCAGCGAAGCCAAGCAGAGCGAGGCGCGGATTGTCAATTGATCCGATTGTAGGGCACGACGTGAGGAGTGCTTTCCCGACGACTCGTCACCTCGTCGCCTACAACTTATGAAACTGCGAATGCGCCCGAAGTTTCTCCCACGACTCCGGCGACAACGGCGCGATGCGATAAACTTCTTCAACCATCGGCTCCGCACTGTGCGAGCGACGCGCGCGATCCAGCCAGCGCAAATCGAGCGGTTCATCCAGCAACTCAAGCGTGTTGGCCGCGATGGTCGTTTCCTCCTTCTTGCCAGTCGCGTGGCCGACGCCTACAAAAAATCCCGCCAGCAACAACGTCACGCGCATGATCGTGCTGCGCGAGTACGTGGGCAATGCGCACGGACGCTGCGGATCGAGTTGTTGGAACAACTTCGCGAACAGCGGCAGCGTCCACATCGCGGGATTTTTTGCGGGTGAATACGCGTCGAACAAGATGGCGTGCGGCTTGGGCAGGGCTGAAGCGGTCGGTTGCGACAACAACGCAGGAAAATCTCCGAGATGGAATTGCCAGTTCACTTCACGCGCGCCGTCAGTGAATTGAATCGAGTGTTGTCGGAGAATCGCCTCGATCTGCAATTCGTAGCCGCCGAAGTAACCGAGTGCGTCAGCGTTTTGAAACGCAAACGTGAGCGGCTCGATCGTGTTGTCAAAACTCACGAGCCGAATCGGGCACGCAAACTTCCGCGTGGCGCGCAACACGGTGAGCGCGTTCGCCGCCGCCCCCAAACCCACATCCCAGATCACAAATTCGCCGACGTGATTTTTCAGACGTTCGCGCAGCCGGAGTTGATTGACGTAAAGCGCCTCCGCCTCAGCGACAGGGCCGATGACAGGATGAAACGTCTCGCCATGCGCCAGCGAATGGATGCTGTGATCCCCGCTGGCGAGCTGGACAAGTTTGTAATTGGAAGCAGGAGTGATCAACGGCATGTCGCGAGAAAGAAGTTCAACGGTTGTTTGTTTCCAATGGTTCGAAACTCACCGAGCAGAGGAACTCATTGAGTCATTCTCATCGCCGCCAAAGTGTCAGCGGCCCGGATGAAAAGCAATGTCACAGGCAAATCCACTAGTCTCATTTTCACTGTGAGTAATTTCCCTTCGACGTTCGCCTCTCTGCTCTTTAACGTGTCCGTCGCATGTCTGACGAAGCGCAACTCACTCCCATGATGGCCCAGTATCGCCGTATCAAAAGCGAACTGCCCAAGGACGCGCTCTTACTCTTCCGCCTCGGCGATTTCTACGAGATGTTCTTCGAGGACGCGCAGGCTGGCGCGCAGTTGATCAATCTCGCCCTCACCTCGCGCAACGGCATTCCGATGTGCGGCCTGCCGCATCACGCGGCGAACTCCTACATCAGCCGACTGCTCAGGGCCGGACGCAAGGTCGCCATCTGCGAACAGACCGAGGAAGCCAAGCCCGGCAAACTCGTCAATCGCGAGGTCACGCAAATTCTTTCTCCCGGCACGCACTTCGATGAACGGATGCTCGTGGCGGAGAAAAACAACTTCCTCGCCGCCGTCTGCAACTCAGGAAAAACCTTCGGCCTCGCGCTCGTAGATTTGACCACCGGCGATTTCCTTACCACCGAAGTCGAAACCGAAGCCGCACTGCTCACCGAACTCGAACGTCTCCGCCCCGCCGAGATCGTACATCCGATGGAAGCCACCGCACTCCGCGACTTGCTCCGCAATTCCGGCTGGACCGTCAGCGCGTATGACGATTGGACCTTCGCCCCGCAAACCGCCGTGTTCACCGTGCGCGAACATTTCAAGGTCGCGTCGCTCGACGGCTTCGGACTGAAAGATCGCACGGCGGCTATCGGCGCGGCGGGTGGCGCGCTGCATTACCTCGTGCAAAATCTTCGGCGCGACGTGAAACACCTCACGCGCCTGTCGTTCTATCAACGCACAGATTTCCTCGCGCTCGATTACACGACGCTGCGTCATCTCGAAATCCTCGAACCGCAACATCGCGATTCCCCGCGCACTGCCTGTCTTTACGGCGCATTGAACAAAACTGCCACGCCGATGGGCGCGCGCCTCTTGCGCAACTGGCTCTCCCAGCCGCTTGCCGCCGTCGAACCAATTCGCCAGCGCCAGGAAACCGTCGCCACGTTCATCGAGAACACGCCCAGTCTCGACACTTTCCGCGCGCAACTCACCAACGTCCGCGATCTCGAACGCACGCTTGGCCGCCTCAGCACCGGCAGCGGCAACACCCGCGACCTCGTCGTATTGCGTCAGGCGCTGGAGCAGATTCCCGCACTGCGGCAGACACTCGCTTCACTTGTAGGAGACGAGGTAACGAGTCTCAAATCGAATGACAGTCAGAGCCTCCTCACGTCGTCTCCTAAAAGTTGTGATTCGGCCACCCTCTCCCCATCGGATGGGGAGAGGGACGGGGTGAGGGGCGTTTCGCTTTTAGAAAACCTCACCGCCCGACTCTCCGAATCCCCCGACCTCGTGGAGTTGATCGGACGGGCGATTGTGGACGAACCGCCGCTCGCCGTGAAGGAAGGCGGCATGATCCGCGACGGCTTCAGCACCGATCTCGACGAACTTCGCA
>JANNAO010000347.1:0-4282 GCA_031384405.1 Verrucomicrobiota bacterium
ACGAACTCTCAATGGACTTGTTCGGCACTGGGTCTGTCGGCAGATACACACTGGATCATATATCCAGCAACAGAGTGCGGCACGACTCCGAGTTGGGTGCTGGTGTGGGGTTGACTTACTTCATGACCCGCACGCTCGGCATTGGCGTCGAAGCCTACGCTGAAGATGCTGACGGAGTGTTTATAGACAGCGCCTCGGCAAATCTGACCCTGCGCTTCCCGATGGGTGAGAGTGCTTGCGCGCCCTATGTGTTTGGTGGTGGCGGAAACCAGTTCGACCTGAACGATGTGTGGTTCGGCCAGGCAGGTGCTGGCGTTGAATTCCGGTTCACACACAATGTAGGCGTGTTCGCGGACGCTCGCATGGTGTGGCCGAATGAAACGCAATATTACGGCGTTGCCCGGGTCGGCATGCGGTTCACCTTCTAAGCAAGTTGTAATCCCTCCCAAGCGCCGACGGAAAAAGGCCGTCGGCGCTTTTCTTTTTCGGAACAGGATGTGAGTGCGGTGCGCTCTCGCTCGACACGACTCTGCGATAGGAATATCTGCAAACCACTTTCTGGCTCAGGCCGGGACTGTTCTCAATAAAGCAACCATCAATGGTGAACGCGCGCTGCCGGAACGATGATCCCCGGGGCGGGCACGATGACTGGGCGTTCTACTGATTATCAATTGCATTGGGTATGAGTCACGCTGACGAAAATGAGAGTGATCTTTAGGACGCGCTTCATGCAGCGATGTCATGCAGGAACGAATTTGCGTCCGTCGCGAATTGACCATGTCCCTGTCACCGCAACTTCTGGTCGAAAAAATCTGCGATCAACTTGGAAAGCTCGGCGTTGTCCGGGCTTGATTTCAGCCCAAACGGGACGTAGCCGTGGGCGAGGTTTGTTATCACGACAAAGGTTGAGTCAACCCCGGCGGCCTTCAAGCAGGCATCCAATTCCGCCGACTGTTGCAAGTCCACCAGATTGTCCTTGTCGCCGTGTAAAATTAAAAACGGCGGCGCGCGGCTGGAAACATACGTCACCGGATTGGCGCGTTTAAGGATGGGGTCGGTCGTGTTCGTCGCCCCAAACGCATCCTGAATCAGCTTCAAGGTGATGAAGTTTGAGTTCCCATTCGCAAAATCAGTCGGCCCGTACATATCCACGACCGCTTGGACGCGGCTGGATTGATCTGTCCACCCCGTTCCCTCGAATCCGGCACTGTCATACGTCAAGCCCACCAACGCGACCAGATGCCCGCCAGCGCTGTCGCCCATGACGCCAATGCGGGTCGGGTCGAGACGGAAATCCTTGGCGTGAGCGCGCAAAAAACGCACGGCACATTTCGCATCCTCGATCATCGCCGGAAATTTGTGTTGCGGCGCGAGCCGGTAATTGATGGCCACCACCAGATAACCACGTCGGAGCAACTCGGAAGGTCCCGGCATCATGAACAGCATGGCCTTGTTGCCCATTTGCCAGCCGCCGCCATGCACGTAAAGCACCACCGGAATATCTCGCCCTGAAACATTGGTTGGGGAAAAAACATCCATTGTTAATTCCTCCCCGCCGGCCCGGCTATAAATGACATCGCTTTGAACCTTCGCTGCCACGGTTGCAGGCGTGGGTGGCTTCTCCCAAAACGTCAAGGCCGAGCAACCCACGCACACGATCAATACAGCCCACAGGCCAATGGCGCAGGCGATCAACGCCAGTCGCTTGCCGGAAGCGAACTGCTTTGTTTGTTTCATATCAATTGTTGGAATCAATCCACCAAGTTTTACCCTGTGAACTGATCCGAAAGTATAGGGTGTTCACCCCATAGTCTGATTGCAGACCGTGATCTAGTTTGTTCCCTGCTTCAGAAAATAAAACCTGAAGCCATCATTAACCACCATCATGTCGCGAAAAACTATTATTCTTATCTTCCTCGCCAGTGCTGCGTTCACGGTGGGCTGCGATAAGCCAAATGGCACGGCTCAACAACGTGACAAGGTTGAGGTCAAGCCCGCCGAAATCTCGCGGGACATGAAGGATTACACTTATGAACAAAGGGCCGAATTCATGGAAAAAATGCAGCACCAGTTGACGGAGATAAACCATGACCTAGATCAGCTCGCCGCGAAGATCGAAAAGTCCAGTGACGCGGTACAGGCCGAAGCCAAGCCCAAGCTCCAGGCGTTGCGTGATCAATCGGCCCAGTTGAACAAGCAGCTTGAGGAGGTCAAAAACGCGACGAAGTCCACTTGGGAAAGTGTGAAGGCTATATCCAAAACGGCCTACAACGACTCGAAGGACGGATTCAATCAATCGCGCCAGTGGGTGAGCGACAAGATCGCCCCGTGAGGAATGGGAAGGATTTTTTATGAGAACAGCAAAATGGGTCATGTTGATAATCGGAGGTGCTGCGGTGCTTTTGGTCGTGCTTTTGATGGGTTGTGTCCACGAACCCCGGCAGCGCGCGGATTATCCTGTGCCAGCAGCCGCCAGTCCGCAAAGCGTGGTGTTGGCATGGGATGCATCGCCGTCACCCTCCGTCACTTGCTACCGGATTCATTTTGGAACGAACGGAGCGAACTATTCCTTCGTCACGAACGTGGGATTGGTGTTGAAGCAAACGGTGATTTTACCCCATCGCGACAGGTGGTTCTTTGCCGTAACCGCTGTGGATGCAAACGGAATCGAATCTCCATGCAGCGACCAAGCGCAGGTGGATTATCAATCCTATGAATCCCAGAAGGGTGGAAAAAATCAAATGGTAAACCACGCAAGATGATATGAACAAAACAAGACGACTGACCGGTGGTAACAGATTTATGCTGTGCGCTACGCTCCTAGGATTGGTGACGGGTTGTGTCCACGAACCCAGCTATCGGGCAGGCTATCCAGGACCACCGCCGGATTATGTGGAGGTCGGAGGATTGGTGCGGGACGACTACTACTATTACCCCGGTCACCAAGTCTATTACAGCCGCAGCCGTCACCAATACGTCTATCTGGAAGGCAGCGCGTGGGTGACGCGACCCGCGCCGCCGCGCGTCTCCATTGATGTGTTGTTTGCTTCGCCGTCGGTGAGACTCGATTTCCACGATGCTCCGTCAATCCATCACTCAAGGGTGATCCGGGATTACCCGCCACACTGGACGCCACCAAGTTCGAATCACGGCAACGAGAAAGACCGCGACGAAGACCGGGGTGAACGTAAAAAGAAGGGCGGGAAGGGACACGACTAGATCAGAAAAATTCTGAAACATGAAGTCAACGACCGCAACCACGCACGAAATATAATCTTATGAATAGAACCAAACACTTGATCGGTAAAATTGGAATCGCACTGTGCAGTGCGCTGATCGAATTTACAGCCGTTGGGCAATCGTCGGTATCAGTCGGAGTGAGTGTGACGTTGCCTTCGGTGGAGATCCGCGCTGAGAGCGACTTTTACGAACCGCTGACACCGCACGGGAACTGGGTTGTCATCGGCTCTTACGGTCGTTGTTGGAGACCGGGTCGTGTCGAGGTTGGTTGGCGACCTTACAGCGACGGCTACTGGCAACGCACGGATGCCGGTTGGTACTGGGTCAGCGATGAGCCGTGGGCTTGGGCCACGTATCATTATGGTCGTTGGAATTACGAAGATGACTATGGCTGGTATTGGGTGCCGCACACACATTGGGCGCCATCTTGGGTTTCATGGCACAGCGGTGGAGGATATATCGGCTGGGCGCCGTTGTACCCATCTGGTGTAAAAGTCATTTCGCCACGAGCTTACATTTTTGTTCAAGAACGACATTTTACGGAGCGCGTCCGCCGCTCCACTGTGGTGGTCAATAACACCACCATCATCAACAAGACTGTGATCAACGAAGCTCCAGACACAGCAGCCATCGAGAAGGCAAGCGGACGAAAAGTGGAGGCAGTTCCGGTTCAGGAATTACGCAACAAGCATGAGGCCGCAGTTGCCCGCAAGAAACGGTCGCCAACTGGTGACGGCGACAAAAAAAATCAGTCGCCGGCTCGTAGCGAAGTTGAATCCCGCGAGAAGAAATCAGACGGCGTCACACCTGAGCCGGCTGCACCTGCTCCGAAGAAGCGCGACGCACAGAGCGAGAAGCGCAAGTCCACACCCGTCGCTCCCGAAACCAGACCTGAAGCGGATCGTCCCCCGGCGATCAAGGAATCAACCCGGCCCAAGGCCGACAAAGGCGTAGAAAATCGGGAAGAGAACGGCAGGTCTGCCGACAAAAAAATGCAACGACCTGAGAAGGAAAAGCCTGACAAACGAGACAACAGCGGAAC
>JANNAO010000364.1:0-5752 GCA_031384405.1 Verrucomicrobiota bacterium
TCATCCACGAGTTCGCCGAGCTTGGGAAAAACTTCGCTGACTTCGATGCCGGACGTGCCCTTCTTCTCGAACTTGAACGGTGACGCCATCGCCACGCCGTCCGAGCCGGGAACGGATTTGCCGTCATACTTCACGAGCGACGGTTTGGGATCCCAAGTGTCAATGTGCGACGGCGCACCTTGCGCGAAGATGTGGACGACGTGTTTAGCCTTGGCCGGGAAGTGCGGCGACTTGGGGAGCAACGATTCGGCGGAACTCTCGCCAGCGGCGCGGGCGTCGTTAAGAAAGATTCCCTCACCGAACAATGCGGCCAGACCGAGCGCGCCGAAACCCATGCCAGCGCGGTTCAAGAACTGGCGGCGCGTGAGAAAGTGATCCGATAGTTGGGCGGAGTGTTCCTGCTTAAACTTGTCGTCGGCGTTCATAGGCTTAACAATACGGTTACAGACGGCGGTGACGAGACTTTGGTTTCAAAAATTGTTCGCCGGCAAACGAAGATGATGAAGATCAAAAATCTGCGGGGCGAATGTGAGCATTGTGGTGGAACGATTGAGTTCCACGCCGAGCATGTGGGCACGACGGCGGATTGCCCGCACTGCGATGTCCCGACCGAACTGATGCCCGTGCTGCCGCCTGATGAGTTATCACCGCTGCGGAGGAAGGCGATCACGTTCACGATCATCGCTGTGGTCATTTTGGCGGGTGGACTCGTGGCGGCATCCGTGGCGTTGAAGCGCGCGAAGCGGATGCGTGTGGAACAGGGATTGGATGCGACCAAAGCGGTTGAATCCGTCGCGCCGTCTGATCCGTTCTCGCAACAAGGCTTCCGAGTTTCAGCGGTGACGCTTGGCAAAGGGCTGGGGAGGAGTAGTTCCATGGTTTTTGCGATGGGTTCAATCGTGAACACCACGAGTCGCCAACGCTTCGGCGTGAAGGTTGATCTGGAATTATTTGATGCTGCGGGCGTGAAAGTCGGCGTGGCGACCGATTATCAACGAGTGATGGAGGCTGGCGCGGAGTGGAGCTATCAAGCGTTGGTCGTGGAGAAGAAGACGGTGTCGGCGAAGGTGGTTGGTGTCAATGAGTCGGCGCGGTGAGGTGGGAAGGGGAACATCCAACAACCAACATTCAA
Source organism: Verrucomicrobiota bacterium (assembly GCA_031384405.1). Taxonomy (GTDB): domain Bacteria; phylum Verrucomicrobiota; class Verrucomicrobiia; order Limisphaerales; family JADLHS01; genus JADLHS01. The sequence goes on from JANNAO010000364.1 coordinate 1,133, forward strand.
CGCCGAACATCGAAGCATCCGCGCGACTGCTCTTTGGATGTTGAGCGTTGGATGTTGATTGTTGGATGTTTCTCCCAACAAAAAAACGCGCGGCGATCATCGCTGATCCGCCGCGCGCTTGGTTGGAGAGTTTGGTTACGCCGTTCGCACTTGTGCCGGCTTCGCGAAGATGTCGTGATCGCCGGGCATCGGAGATTTGAGCGTGCGGAACGCGCCCCATTGCATCTTGCTCGCGTCGGTGTAAAGCAGGTCCGGGCCGTAGGCGAATTCGGATTTCACCATGTCATCCCATTCCACCACGCCGCCGCTGTATGCGGCTTCGCGCCCCATGATCGCCGTCACGCAACTGTCGGTGACTTGTTTGCCTTCGTTCATGTCCGTGCCTTTGACGATGGCGTTGATGAGGTCAACGTGTTCCTGCATGTAAGGATCAACCGCCTTGTCGCGGAAGCGCCATGCCTCGCCGCTCGTGGGTTTGATGCTGCCAGACGGATTCGAAGTGCCCTTGCTGCCCACGACAGCTTCACTGACAGATGTAAAATCCCGTTTGATCTGGCCGCAATAGCTGTGCATCCGCACGCCGTTCGCATACTCGAATTCGATGGCGAAGTTGTCCCAGATTTCGCCGGGCTTGTTGCCAAGTTGCTGGCGTCCGCCCATGCCCCACGCTTTGACGGGATGCGCGTTCATCACCCAGTTGCAGACGTCAATGTTATGAACGTGTTGCTCCACGATATGATCGGCGCAGAGCCAGATGTAGTGATACCAGTTCTGAACCTGGCGCTCCAAATCGGTTTCACCCTTCATGCCGCGATGCCAGATCGCACCTTGGATCCAATAAGCGCGCAACGCCGTGATGTCGCCGATCGCGCCATCCTGAATGCGTTTGATCGTCTCGATGTAACCCGCGTGATGGCGGCGTTGAGTGCCAGCGGCGACTTTGAGTCCCTTGGCTTTCGCTTCTTCGGCTGCGGCGTACATGATCCGCGCGCCAGGTCCGTCCACGCAGACGGGCTTTTCCGTGAAGATGTTTTTGCCGGCGGCGACAGCGGCCTTGAAATGTGCGGGCCGGAATCCGGGAGGCGTGGCGAGAATGACATAATTCACACCGGGCACTTCAAGAGCCTTCATGTAGCCGTCGAATCCGCTGAAGCATTTTGCGACGGGAATGCCAAAATGCTGTGCGCCTTTCTGGGACTGCTCCTGATAAATGTCGGCGCACGCCACGATTTTGGCCTCGACTCCAACAGCCTTGGCCGCATCAAGAAAATTATTACCGGCCTGGCTGCCGCGTCCACCCATGCCGATGATGACGGCATTTAAGGTCTGCTTGTTTTGAGCGTGCAGGATGTTTGGGAAACTCGCGACTGCCGCCGCCGAGGCTGCGAGCAGGCTGGAGTTCTTGATGAAGTTCCGGCGCGAAACCGGCGTTGCGATGGTTTGGTTTGTGTTCATGTGATTTGTTCCGTCATGTTGAATGGTTCGTTTGAGTGAGTTCAATCTTTTTCCACGCCGCTGATCCAGTAGCGCGTCATCTGCGCGGCGGACGGAACTTCAAGCGGGCGTACGACGCGGAAGCCGATGAACCACGCGTCTGTGACATACCATTTACCTTTGGGCAATTGCGGGTCGGTCATCTTCCATGTGCGATCTGAACCGCGCCGCGCGCCGCTGCGCAGCATCGGCGCGTCATCGTCCCAATGCCCGCCGCGTGCGGAATGCGGATACGGTTGCGTGGCTTTGTTCCAAGGATTAGTGGCGATGCCCGCATCGGCGAGCGTCTTGTAAAATTTGTCGTCATACTGATCCAAGACCCATTCGGCGGCGTTGCCGTGCATGTCGTGAAGTCCCCACGGATTCGGTTTCTTCTTCCCGACCTTTTGCGTCTTGGAATTGCTATTGTCGAAGAACCAGCCGTAGTCGCTCAGTTTGCTCGCGTCGTCGCCGAACGAATACGCCGTCGTCGTTCCCGCGCGGCTGGCGTATTCCCATTCGGCTTCCGTGGGCAAACGATAGAAGTGTCCGGTCTTCGCGGAGAGCCAGTGGCAAAACTTGTTCGCCGCGTGTTGCGTCATGGCGATGGCGGGATAACCGCTCTTGCCAAAACCATTGCTCATGTCCGCATACGGCTTGGACGGTCGCGTAACGGCATCGGAAACTTCATTCACTGCGGCGTCGGTGGGTTTGGTCTCGCGCAACTTCTTTTCATCATCGGGATACATGAAGAGGAGATATTGATCCCAAGTGACTTCGTACGTGCCCATCCAGAACGGATCAAGCTTCACCTTGTGCTGCGGGCCTTCGTCGGCTTTGCGATTCGCCTCCTTGTCCGCGCTGCCCATGAGGAATTCCCCGCCAGGGATCGGCGTCATCGCATAAGTCACATCCGTTCCCGGGATGAAATTCGTGTAAGCCTTCATGTCGGCGGCGGTCTTCTCGGTTTGATTCGCCGCGATGCGATCGTGGATGGCGGGCACGGTGGAATCATCACGATCATCCAGCGATGCGAGCGCGCCATAAGCACCGCGCTTGAACTTGCCATTCACCAACGTGTGCAACTGATAGAACATCGCCTTCTGATTTTCCTTCATCGCAGAGAACAGGACGATCATGTCCGGCAATGCCAGCGCAGAGTTCAACACCTTGTTTGTCGCGCCCCAAAGCTCCTGAACCGTGGTCGGGGGATTCGCGCCGTCGAAGTTCAGCAATGCCGCAGGTTCGTTCGTGCCGAAGACAGCCACCAATCGGCTCTTTGCGCCACCGTCCGCCACCACGAATTGCCGCACGGCACGTTCCAGCGCGACAGTCTTGAGCGGTGATGCGACAAATTTCCCGCCAGACTCGGTGATGCTGGCGACAACCAGATTGGATTCACCGGGCGTGAAGAAAAGGACATCGCGCGCGGACTTGGCGGTGAAGTTGCCGAAGATATATGTCGCGCCAGCGGGAACGCCGGCGATGCTCAAGACTTCCTCCGGCTTGCCGCTGTCGAGTTTCTCAAAGCGCAATGCCGCACCGTTCGCGCCGCTGGTCAGCGTGGCCACAAACTCTGTGCCCCCGTCCTTGAGCGCGATGCGATTGCCGCGCGACTCCGCGCCCGCTGCTGGAGACTCCGAGGTTTGAGTGAAGGTTTTCCCGCCGCTGCGGAAAAGCGTGACGCGGTTTTCAGGATCGTTGTTGTAGATGCTCGCGATGTAGAGATCGAGCAACGGCGTGTTGTCCGCGCCGCCGATGTCCACCGCCACGGCCACGTTTGGGCCGAGTAATGCAGATTCGACCGTGAACGGATCCGTAGGCACGGTTGTGCTGGCCGCATCAAACACGGCGATCTGGTTCACGTCGGCAGAAGTCAACGCCAGCGAATCGCGTTGCACATCCACCAATTTGCCGACGCTCACACCGGTGACATCCTTCACACCACTACCGCGCCAGTCTGCCCAGTTGAAAAATTCAGGCGAGACTCGGTAGCCCACGCGCACGCGACCTGTGGGACGATCCACGATGGCGACATCCAGTTTGCCGTCGCCGTTGAAATCGCCCGTGGTGACGAACTCCGTCGCGATCTCGGTGACGAACTGAGAAGCGTGGAGGGATGGTTGAAATGCAGCGAGTGCGATCAACACCGTGGCGACGCGCGTCGCTGCGACGGCGGAAGATTTATTTAGTTTGGAGAACATCGGGGCAATATCTGGTCCGGTCATTTTCATATTGGCTGACGACTGTTGGTTTCTGTTTGTTCAAAACGATTCGACGAACAGCGAGGAAAAATTGTAGCGAGCCGAGAGCGCGGACGCATCCAATAATTTTAATGACGTTGAGTGTGGGGTGTGATTGAAGACGGGAGAGGCGGTGATTGAAGGGATTATCGTCCTCGTCGTCGGCTTGTTTAGTTGGAATTCGAGGACGACGACGAGAACGAGAACGAACAATTTCGGCCACGCAAATTCTTAAACCGTTCCCATCCGCGTCATCTGCGGTTCTCATTCCCGTTTTCAGATCAATGCGGGTGAACATGGGCTGGAACATTGCCGCCCGACTTCATGAACGCCAGCAGGTCCAATATCTCCTCCGCCGAAAGTGAGTTGAGCAAGCCTAGCGGCATGGACGAGGACTTCTGCGGTCGTTGAAATTTGAGGTCAGACTTTTTCATCTCTTGAATCAATGCCGCCGCCGGGCCGGTCTGCACTGTGAGAACCTCTCCTTCTTCTTTCACGATCATGCCGGACAACTCGTCGCCGTTCACGAGTTCGAAATCAAAACCACGGTAACGATTGCTGACAACAAGCGACGGCTCGATGATCTGGCGCAGAACTTCAACCGGGCTGTTTTGAAACCTCGCGAACACATCCGTGAGTTCCGGCCCGTAATGGACTCCTTCCGAACCGAGCTTGTGACACGCGGCACACGCGAGCTTGGTGAAAGACTCTTTTCCGCCTGCGAGATTACGTCCGGATTCCAATTTGGAAACCTGCGTGACGAGATCATCCGTTTTCCATTCCGTGATTTTTGGCTGCGCCGTCGCTGCGTGGCTGGCGAGATACGCTTCGACGTTTTCCACCACCACCAGCTTGCCGGCCATGATCCGCCAGTGACCGGGGAAGGTGCAGACGTATTGGTAAT
>JANNAO010000367.1:0-11707 GCA_031384405.1 Verrucomicrobiota bacterium
CCATCCACGAGCGCAGCCCGCAACGCGACAAAGCGTTCGTCACGATCAGTTGCCCGAGTCTCTCCGGTGAATTGTTGGAGAGCGAATTGTTCGGTCGCGTGAAGGGCGCGTTCACCGGCGCGGTCAGCGATACCTGGGGCAAGGTCGCCGTGGCGGATGGCGGCACGTTGTTCCTCGATGAGATCGGCGAACTCCCTCTCGCCATCCAGCCCAAGTTGCTGCGGCTGCTTCAGGAAAAGGAATACGAACGCGTGGGCGAATCCAAGACGCGCCGCGCGAACGTCCGCGTGATCGCCGCCACCAATCGCAATCTCGAAGTCGCCGTGCGCGAGAAATTGTTCCGCGAGGATTTGTTTTATCGTCTGAATGTCGTGCCCATTCGCGTGCCACCGTTGCGCGAACGTCCGCATGATCTCAAGCAGATGGCGGCGGGCTACGTGACGTTCTTCGGCAACCAATGCAGCAAGCGCTTGAAGGGATTTTCCGCTGCGGCACAGGAGGCGATGCAGCGTTACACATGGCCGGGGAATCTGCGCGAGTTGCGAAATGTGGTGGAACACGCGGTCATCTTTGCGTCGGGGAACGAGATCGCGTTGGGCGATTTGCCGGATCAGTTCACCGGTGATGCAGCGTTAAACAGCGACTCGCGCATCGGTATGAAAGTGCCGCTGGAACAGATCGAGAACGAACACATCCGCCGTGTGCTGGCGCAGACGACGACGATGGAGGAAGCCTCGCAGATACTCGGCATCTCACGCGGCACTCTCTATGAGCGCAAACGAAAAATGGGGTTGTAAGTGATCAGCTTTTTTCTGCAATACAAACTTCGCGCGCGGATTTTTATCAGTCTGATTCTGTTCATCGCGGTCATCGTGGCGGTGGGTGCGTACACGTTGGTGCTGTCCAATCAACTGCCGACCACGGTTGGTGACACGGTGACGTGGAATTATCACGCGGACTCGGCGGCGCAGGAGATGATCGTCGCGCTGTCGCGGATGGATGTGGCGTTGTCGCGCTCCCGCACGGGGGATAAAGACACCGGACGGCTGATGTTCGACACGAACGCGCGCATCTTTGAAGAGAACTTGGAATCGCAGTTCACCAACGTGGCGATGGTCGCGCATTCAGATTTGCTGCTTCAGTTACGAACAAACTTCAGCGCGCTGCGATTCGTTGCCAATGAAATGCTCACGCCGGAATCACTCCGTGCAGAGCAGCGCTCGCTCTACGACAACCAGATTGTGCAACGCAAACTTGGCATTGATCTGCTGCTGGGCAAACTGCGTGACACGGTGCGTGAAAATATTCTCGCCACAGGCAAGACGATCCAACGCTTGAATCGGAACGTCACCAGCATGTTGATTCTCGGTCTTGTCGTCGCACTGCTGATCTCGGCTTACACAAGTTACAAACTTGGCTCGGCCATCCTCAAACCCATCCAGACGCTCACGCGAGCCGCACGCTCGATCGGTCAGGGCAATCTCGATGTCACCGTGCCTGTTTATTCCAATGACGAACTTGGGACGCTAGCGACCACGTTCAACAAGATGGCCGCGCAGTTGAACACTTACCGTCAGAGCACCACCGAGCAGATCATCCGGCTGCATCGCACGATGGAATCCGCGCTCGCATCCTTCACGGATCCGGTGTTCATCCTGGATAACGAAGGCCGCATTGAATTGAAGAATCGCGCAGCGCAGGAACTCAGCGCGGAGCTTTCCTACGATGGCGCGCTCCCGCCGAAACTCGCGACTGCCGCCGCCAAAGCCATCGAGACAGGCAGGGATTTTCTCCCGGATAACTTTGATCAAGTCATCACGCTCCGCGTTGCCGGCGACGAAAAATCCTTCCTGCCGCTCATCCATCTCATGCGCGACAGCGACGCACGCTCCATCGGCGTGGCCGTGGTGTTGCACGATGTGACGCGCTTCCGCCTGCTCGATGACGCCAAAACGAATCTCGTTGCCACCGTCAGTCACGAACTCAAGACGCCATTGACCAGTGTGCGCATGGTGCTGCATCTCCTGTTGGAAAAAAGCCTCGGCCCGTTGAACAAAAAACAGGGCGACATGATCGAGACCGCGAGAAAAGATTCCGAGCGGTTGCTCAAGATGCTTGATGAATTACTGGACATCGCCCGGCTCGAAGCAGGCGCGTCCTCGCTCACCAAAGACAAGATCAGCCCGACGGCCTTGGTGAATTCGATCTACGACGAAGCACTCGGCAGCGCGAAGGCGGCGGGATTAAAACTAGTTTGCGACATCGCGACATTGTTGCCGGACGTGATGGTGGATCGGCAGCAGATCGGGCCGGTGTTTCACAACTTCATCTCCAACGCCGTCAAACATTCGCCCGCTGGTGCAACCATAGTCATCGCCGCCACCGTCGCGCCGGACAACGGCGTGCAATTCAGCGTGCGCGATCAAGGCGCGGGAATCGCCGAGGAACATCAGGGGCTGATCTTTGACCGGTTCTATCGCGTGCCGGGTCAGACCAAACGCGGTGTTGGTTTGGGATTGTCCATCGCGCGCGAAATCGTGGTGGCGCATGGCGGGCGCGTGGGAGTTCACAGTGAGCCGGGCAAGGGCAGTGAGTTTTATTTCGTGTTGGACGCGGTTTGAGGGCAAACCTCGTCGTTGGCTGGACACGCCTGTTGTGCTACTTTTTATGGCAACGAATAAACAACGAACCGCTCCGTCCAAACCATCGTGATTATGAAAAAGCTCATCGCACTCTGCATCACTGGCGCCACTCTGCTCACCGCGCAGGCGCAACTGCTCTCGCCTCAATCCGTCCACGGCGCGCTCTGGGGCGGACTCATCGGCGGCGTGATTGGCGGAGATCGGCATCACGGTTTCTCCGGCAATGGCGCGGCCATCGGCGCAGGCGTCGGACTGCTGGCCGGGAGTTTGGCGAATAACTCGTCCCGCTATTCCTACTATGACGAGCCAGTCAGTTATTATTCCGCGCCGAGCGTCAGCGTCGGTTACGGCTATGGTCGCAGCTACGGCCATTGCGGGAATTCGGCCTACGTTTATTACGCGCCGAACAACTACCTTGCGCCGGGAACTTATTACCGCGCCACGCGGCCCAACTACGCTGTGAGCGGAACGATTCTCGGCGCAACCTCTGGCGCACTCATCGGTGCAGGTCGGCACGACGCGGGCAAAGGCGCGCTCATCGGCGCGGCGGCAGGATTGGCGTTGGGCAGTGTGGCGGAACACGCGACGCGACGCGAAGAGCAGCGCGCGGTCGTTGCTCAATACATTCCACAAACAACCGCTGTCGCCACGCCCGCGACTTCAGACGTTAGGCCTCAGACTTTAGACTTGCCCGCCGCATCTGCGCAGATCACTTCTCAGCCCTCGGCCTCCTCGACCTACTTCTGGACGCCGCGCCCGCAAATCGCCGACGCCCCGCGCGTGCCAGACGCGCCGACGTTCTGATGAACCAATCCCAAACGGAAAAGGCTTTGACGCGAATTACGCCAATTGGCACGAATGGAAATTTAATTAGCGTGAATTCGCGCAATTCGCGTCAAAATTCTTCACTTCCCCTTTCGTGTGTTTAGTGTATTTCGTGGTCGAAGAATTTATACAGCAGAACCAAACAACTATGAAATCAAACCTCATCAAACTGACCTTCGCACTCACCACCGCCACGCTCGTCGTGGGTTGCGCCTCGCGTGGCATCAAGAATCCCGCTGGCGTACCCGTCAAGCAGATGGCTGCGGACGAACAGGGCTTCGTCGCTGGCACGGGCGTTGAATCGCAAGACCTCGTCACCGTCACTGACAAGATGTCGCGCAGCATCATGGGCATCCAACAGATCGCCAATGCCACGCTGCCGCCGATCATCGTGCTGGATCCTGTGGAGAACAAAACGCGCTTCCCGATCAACAAAGATATTTTCCTCACGCGCATCCGTTCTGAGTTGAACAAAAAATCCGGCGGCAAGGTGACCTTCCTCGCGCGCGAACGCATGGCTGCGCTGGAAAAAGAACGCAACCTCAAGCGCGAAGGCGCAGTGACAGCGACCACCGACCCGGTGAAACAGGAATTCAAAGGCGCGGATTATTTCCTGACTGGCACGTTGGAAGGTTTGTCCACACGCACCTCCAAAGGCACGAGCGATTATATCCTCTACGCGTTCCAACTGATTGACGCGCGCACCAGTGTCATCGTCTGGGAAGACAACGCAGAGATCAAAAAGCAGGGATTGGAAGATGCGGCGTATCGGTAGGACCTTTCGGAAATAGAACCTGCGACAAAGGGAAAGAAAACCTGTGTTGCGTCACCGTTCCCCAACCCCAACGGGGTTGAATCATCTAGCCCAGCGGTTGCGAGGAACGAGCTACCCTGGGTGAAGATTCAAAGAGCCATCAACCCTGAAAGGGTTGAAGTCCGGTGGACAAATGGATGATGCAACCTCGTTGGGGTTGGGATCGTTGTTGGCGGTTTCCTGGGGTAGCTCGTTCCTCGCAACCCCAGGCTGGAGGATGGAATCCCTTTGGGATTCTAAGAACAAAATTCCGACTGGCATTATGGTAAAACGGTAAAACCCCGCGCCGTAGTTTCAGCTATGCCTCTTGTTGTTTCGGAGTGGCCCGTCCCTGATACGCCGCGAGGAAATAGACCAACACCAGCGTGACTGAAATGGCGATGCCGCCCCAGAACAACGTCCAGCGCGTCACATCGCCCGTCGTGCAGGCGGCAAACCACCAGCCGCTGCCAAGGTAGCCGATGAGATTTCCCGCGCCGCTGGTCATGACGGAAAGCAGCGATTGCGCACGTCCCCGCCACGACGGATCAATGCGCTGTTCGAGATAAATCTGCGTGGTGATCAACACCAGAGTGAAACCCGCGCCATGCAATGTGAGTCCGACGAGCAGGGAGAGCTTGCTGTCCATGGCGCACAGGAAATAGCGCACAGCGGTGAAGCCAAGTCCAAGCGCGATCACCCATTTGATTCTCCAGCGCGTCAACATTCCTGCCAAAGTGAACATGACGATGATCTCCGTGATCTGGCCCAGAGTCATCCAAGCCGTGGTGCGGACAAATCCGAATTCGCGCAGGTGTGGCGGCGTGTAAGGAAACATGGCTGCAACGGTGGCGTTGAACAGCATGGCGGTGATGAACACGACGCGATGATCGGTGTTCTTGAGCAGCGAGAGAGCGTCCCAGCCCATGCGTTGTTTCCAAGTTGTCTTCTCGTTGGACTCCGGTGGCGGGACGTTGGGCAGCAAAAAGGTGAACGCTGCGACGCCGATCCAGACGATGGCCCCGGCATAACCAGCGAGCGTGGACGTATCCGCATTCATCAAGCTGACGCTTCCGCAACCTGCCACCCAACCGAACGTGGCCATGGAACGGATGGGGCCGTATTCGCTTTGGGAATTTTTCAGGCGCGAAAAAACGATGGTGGTGGCGATGCTGAACGTGGGCGCGGTGCAGAGCGCGTGAAGTTGCACGAACGCCAGCACGATGCCCACGCTCCAGCCGAGTTTGATGGATGTTGTAGCCAAAGCCATGCTCGCAGCGGTGGCAACGGCGAGCCAACGCAGCACGACCACGGGCGCAGCGTGGCGATCTGCCATCGCGCCAAAAATCAGCGGCGACACGAAGGCGGCTACGGCGGAAGCAGCGAAGGCGTAGGGTTTGATATGGTGCAGGCCGTGCGCATCCAGAACGCTGCCCAGCGGAACGAACCACATCGCCATGGCCATCCCCTGGATGAAGAAGAGAATTATCAGTTCAAAATATTCCGCCCGGCGGATCGTCGTCAGCACGCGCACAGGACACACGACCGCAGGAAAAATTCAAGCTCGGCGTGAATGATGGGGCGACGGATTGCCACAAATTAAAAACTGGCGAGAAGATGAGATGCCGCCGAAGTGATTGCTGATTTGCCCACTCACGCTTCTCACCGCCAACTATTGCCAGCTTCAGCGCGGATTGCGCGCGAGTTGTTTGGCGAGGCGGATCGCGGCGATCATGCTCGAAGGATTTGCGATGCCTTGACCGGCGATGTTGTAGGCCGTGCCGTGATCTGGCGAGGTGCGGATGAAGGGCAGGCCGAGCGTCCAGTTCACGCCGCTGTCGAATGCCACAGCCTTGAGCGGCGCAAGCCCTTGGTCGTGATACATCGCCACCACTGCATCAAACTCACCGTGCAGTGCGTGATGAAAAACTGTGTCGCCACTGAGCGGGCCGACGACATCGAATCCTTTTTGGCGTGCGGCAGAAACCGTCGGGCTGATGGTAGTGATCTCTTCACCGCCCATCTTACCGCCTTCGCCAGCGTGCGGATTCAATCCACACACAGCGATGCGGGCGCGTGGCAATCCAAGATCACGACAGGATTTCACCGCAAGTTCGATGGCGAGCATGATCCTGTCCGGCGTGATGAGTGCGGCGACCTGCTTGATCGGAACGTGAACAGTGACGAGCGCCACGCGAAGCCAGCGACCGCGTTCATCGTGCCCCAGTAACATCATGGCGGTGCGTTTTGCGTCCGCGAGTTCGGAGAGCAATTCCGTCTGGCCGATGAATGTGTGTCCGGCGTTGACGATGGCTTCCTTGTTGACGGGCGCGGTGACGAGCGCGTCCAATTCTTTCCGCAGGCAACGCTGCGCACCGTCCTTCAACCACGCGACAGCAGCATTCGCGGCTGGCGCAGAACCTTGCGCGAGATTATCCGGGAGCGCGGTGGAGAGAGGATTCGTCACCAGCACGCGCGCGTCGTCCGAAGCTTTGCCAAGCGTTGCGATGGAAAGGTTGAGGCCGAGTTGAGCGTTCGTGCGCTGGATCAAATCAGCATCGCCGATCAACAAGTAGCGCGCGGCGTCAGTGGAGAGTTCTTTGGCGATGGCTTTGAGCGTCACCTCCGGCCCGACGCCGGTGACGTCACCCAATGAGATGCCAATGATGCCGGTCATGTTTGGGAAATTTTCCAACCACGAAATACACTAAACACACGAAAGGAACACGAATGGGGCAGCACACGCCGATCTCGGGAACAAGGGAGTGCTTCGTCGAAAGCTGTCGCCGTCGCAGAACAAATCAGTTGGGATGAGAGAGAGACCTTCATGCTTCTTTTCGTCCGGCCTTTCGTGTGTTTAGTGTGTTTCGTGGTTCACACTAAAGAAATCGCTCCATCTCAAAACTCAAACTTCCGCACGAACGTCTTCTTGCGGAGCTTCTCGACGTATTGCTTCTGGAGACGTTCGCGTTCTTCCTTGAGCAGCGTTTCCTCGATCTGTTCGCGCACGTCGGCGATGGGTTTGTGATGCTGCGCGCGTTTGTCTTCGACCAACATGATGAAGAACGCAGGCGCGGTTTCAATGACGTCGCTCGTCTCGCCAGCCTTCAAGCTGAATGCCGTGTCCACGAGTTCTTTTCTCAGTACGGTGCGCTCCACCCAGCCCCAATCGCCACCCTGGCTGCGCTGTGAACCTTGCGAATAGATGCTCGCCATCTCGGAGAACGCCGCGCCGTTTTTAAGTTTGCCGAGAACCTCCTTCGCCAGCGAGCGTGTGGTTTCGACTTCATCCGCCGCGTCAGGTTTGTTGAACATGATCATCCGCAACTTCACCTGCTCCTCCAGCTTGAACTCGGCTTTGTGCAGGTCGTAGTAGCTCTCGATCTTGTAGGGCGAGATGATCGTCTCCTGATAGATATTCTTGAGCCGAAGCTGGCCGACGAGGAAGCGATCTTTCGCCTGCTGCCGCCACTTCTCGTAGGTGATGCCGCGCGCCTGCAATGTCTTGGTGAGCGTGGCGCGGTCGCCGTAAGTGCTCTTGATCTCGCGTTGGATGACTTCCTCGATGTAACTCTCCGGCATGTTGTAGCCGGACGCTTTGAAATCGTTGAGGATCAACTGATGCTGAAGTGCCTTGTCGAAGCTGTCCTTGCGCGCGGCCTCGATCTTCTGCTGAAACACTTCAGGCTGACGACCGTATTGCCGGTAGAGATCGTTGGCGATCATCAACACGTCGGATTCCACCTCGCCGTAGGTGATGACGGAATCGTGGACGACGGCGCGGACACCGTTGACGAGTTCGGCGCCCGAGTTCGCAGCGAAGACGAAATACGCCAGAGCCGTCAGAAGAAATGGTTTCAATGCTTTCGTCCTCACGATGACCGGATGCTAGGCATCGCGTGATGTGCGCTCAAGGATTTGTTTTCGCTCGCGCCGCCAACCCGCTATGCTCCCCGCATGTTCGACGATTTGAACGACCTTTATCAGCAGGTCATTCTCGACCACTGCAAGAAGCCCCGGAATTTCCGTGAGATGCCGGAGGCCAGTTGTTCCGCGCAGGGGCACAACCCGCTCTGCGGCGATCAACTCAAACTCTTTCTCGCGCTGGACGGCGACACGATCAAAGACATCAGCTTCGTCGGTTCCGGTTGTTGCATCTCGAAAGCATCGGCGTCGTTGCTCACGGAGTTCGCCAAAGGCAAAACCAAGTCCGATGTGGAAAAAATGTTCAGTGAAGTCCGGGACATGGTCACGACCGGGAAACTCGCTGGAGACGTGGGCAAGCTCGCGGTCTTCGCGGGCGTCTATAAATATCCCGCTCGCGTGAAGTGCGCCATCCTCGCCTGGCACGCCGTCATGGGCGCGATCAAAGGCGACGCCAAACCCGTGACGACCGAGTCCGAGCAGATTTGATCCGCCCAAAAAGTTAAACCGCTAATCTGCGCTCATCACCGCTAATTTCTGGGCGCAATGTCGCGGCGACTGGTATCAGCGATGATCAGCGATGATTAGCGGTTCAAAACCGTCACCGCGCCTGACGCACTCGGATGGTGTATTTCTTCGCGGCGGCGTTTGAGGAGACAAACTTCACCTGCTCCGTGGCGTTCTCCGTCAGGATGATATTTTGAAACGGCGTCTCATCGCTCGTGCTGACACCAGCGGCGTCCTTGAACACGCAATTCGCCTGCACCACGAGACGACGCGCCTCACGATTCCGAAGCTGCGCGGTCACCTCGATGCGGCCATCTTCCAACGTGCGTTGGTGAATGCCAGAACAGGTGATCGAGCGTTTCATATCAATATCCAGCAGCACGAAACGTTCGGTGTTTTCGAGGTCGGGCGTCATGGACTGGCCGGGCAGATACGGGCCTTTGTCGTAATCACTCTTGCAGCCGACGGCGATGAGCGCGGCGGTAATGGAGACGAGGGCGATGAGTTTTGTTTTCATTGTGTTTGTGGTGTTGTGGAACTGTCGCTGACGAAGACGACCTTGTCACGATCAGCGGGCACGTTCACGGTGATTGTTTTGGTCAGGTTTGGATTGGCATTGCCGCCTGCATCGTTAAATTCCACTGTTACGACGTGTTCACCCGGCGACATCTTCAACGCGGCGAAGCTGATGAACTGAGGCAAATTATCCCAAGTGCGGATGTCGGCTTCCGGCGTGGTCGCAGCGGAAAATCCCTTGCTGATCAATCCCGCAATGATCAATCCCGCGCCGATTTCATCCGCTGAACTGTTACGACGGTGACCGCTGTTCGCGAGAATTGCGCCGCTGATGATGGCTGCGTCGCCAATCGTGTCCGTCGTGCCCTTGAACACAGCCTTGTTCGCCAGCACATGATCCATCACGCGACCGCCACGCGTTGTCGCTTGGAAATTCAAATCATCGCACGGGGCGACCGGCAGATTGATCGCGCCTGTCTTGATTTGCGCGGACAACACTGGTGATCCACGCGTGCGGAAGCGCAACAACTCGTCGTATTTTCCGTCGGCATGCTTTTCCGGGTCGGGGCCGTATTCGAGGATGAATAACACGTTCGCTTGCGGATTGTAGTCCGGCAGGTTGATGTTCTTCGCGACTGCCTTCGCGCGCTTGAGAGCGTCTTCGCCGTTGCCGCCGAGTTTCGTCGTTGCGAGGCCATCGAGATAATCGGGCAACACCCAGTCGCCTTTGTATTCTGATTTCTCGGCGTCACTGTCCTCGAACTCCGCGCTGCGGAAACAGGCGCGGGCATTGTCTAATTCACCATCGCGCCAGTAGATCACGCCGCGATAAAAATAAGCCATGCTGCGCTCGTAAGGTTCGCCGATGAAGGTCTTGCGCGCGTCCTTGCTGAACAACCCGCGCGCCTTCCGCGCCTCGGCATCCTTGCCGAAGACACCGCCAAGCGTGAGCAACGCGTCATCCAACAGCGGCTTTGCGGCATCAAACTGTCCGCGCCGCATCGCGGCGGAGGCGGTGCGATATTGCCAAAGCACACGATCACGCGGCGGCCCTTCCACGATCATCCTCGGCCCGTCCACCATGATGTCGCCAGTCAACGAGACTCGAGACGGCGTTGTTGACGCGCAACCTGAGAAAAGCAGGAGCGCGAAAAGCAGAAAACATCCAGCATTCAACATCCAACGCCCAGCGCCCAACGTGGCGCGCGGCGGTTCCGGCATTGGATGTTCGATGTTGGATGTTGAGAGTTGGATGTTCCCCTCGGACTTGAAGTTAGTATTTGGCCCGCCCTCACCCCCGGGAGAGGGGGAAACGTTCAGTCGTCGCGGGAGAATTGAAACGCGCTCGGCTCTGCGTTCCGCTGGAAGCAAAATAAAATGCGGCGGCGATGACACAAGCAGCAGACAAATGTCAGTGAAGAGCCGCTGACTTCTCCCTCTCCTCGGGGGAGAAGGCCGGGGTGAGGGCGAGCGTGGAGCTAAATCATTCACGATGCACCTCCCAACAAATGCGGTGATGAGTTTTGGTGCTGCTTCACTTTAATTTTTCTTTCACCACGCATCGGATTCGTCAGCCAAATCTTTCCGGCAAATCCTGACCCTTGAAAGACCTTCACGTTCAGTAATAAAGCAATCCACGTAGAATTGTGAGACTGCGCCAAACACGTAGCGTAATTCTGTTGAGTTTCCACCTGTCGGAATCCCGAATATATCTCGTGTGGGCTGACCAAGAATTTCTTTCACTTGCTCATAGGGCATTCCTTTATAAATGAGCAGTCCCATGTGTTGCAGTAGTGCATGTCCCTCCGTTTCAGAACATCCTTCTTCAAAGTCCAACGAAATCGAAACCGTTTGGTTTGAATCAAGAGGGCTCGCAAAATACGACCCTGTGCCATTACCTTCCGAACATGATAAGCCAGCAAGGTCTGGTAACTCCATGCAGCCTATCGTGTCGTGAAAGTAATCATCCGTTTTCTTGAAGAAATCCAGAAAGCGAAGCTTCCCGAATTCTTCATAGCTCATCTGACGCAGGTCTTTCATCAGAAAGTTAGTCTTGAACTGAACATCATCAGCCACGCCTTGACCATCCACGCTTTTGATTCAGTTGTCGCCGGATCAGCCATAAAGTTTTCGTCCACGCGTCAGGATTGTGTTTTCAAGCGATGTCTTGAGATCCTTGACGCGATTCACTTCATGGCGGGTTTCAACCAAAACATCCTTGGGCATCCGCAAGCCGCGCAAGCTGCGATGTGCTCGCTGGGAACGGCGGATGGGCGTTTCATCGCTGTGCGGCACGACGACAAGCAAGTCCACATCGCTGTCATCATGGGGCGTTCCCCAAGCGTGCGAACCGTAAAGCCAGACTTGCTCAGGCTGAAACTCCGCCACCAGCCGTTCCGTGACAGTGCGCAGCATGTTTTCATCGAGCAATCTCATCGCTGTCTTCTAACATAGCGACGTGGCGAAGGAAAAGAGATTCCGCCAAACTGATTTTCATCGG
>JANNAO010000397.1:0-2994 GCA_031384405.1 Verrucomicrobiota bacterium
CCTGAAGGCGGCGTTCCGTTGCTGTCACAGTTTGAATCTCGCTGACGCCAGTTGCGTCCAGAGAAGGTTGCGCTAACTATTTGGGGTAGATTTGGAGACATACTATGAGCAAGACCGGAAATAATTTTGATGTAGTAATCATCGGGGGCGGCCCGGCGGGGGCGAGCGCGGCCACGATCCTTGGCGAATACGGACATCGTGTGCTGGTGTTGGAGCGCGAGAAGTTTCCGCGTTATCACGTCGGCGAATCCATGATCCCATTCACATTCCAGCCGATGCAACGGCTCGGCCTCGTGGACGTGATGAAGAAGTCCGCGTTCCAGAAGAAATACAGCGTCCAGTTCGTCGCGCCGAACGGCAAAGCGAGTCAGCCGTTCTATTTCTTCAACCGTTACGACCGTGAAACCGTGGCGCAGACGTGGCAAGTGTTGCGGAGCGAGTTTGATGTGTTGCTCCTAGATCATGCGCGGAATCGCGGAGCAGAGGTGCGGCATGAGGTGACGGTGAAGGAACTGATTTGGGAAGAGGGTGACGAAAAGGGGAAAAGGGGAAAAGGAGCAGAGGGGAGACCGCCAGCCGAAGCCTCCTCTGCTCCTTCGCCCCTTTTCTCCTCTGCTACGAAACGCGTCGCGGGTGTTCGCGCACAACTGGCCTCCGGTGAAACCGTCGAGTTTCGCGCGCCAATGACACTGGATTGCACGGGCAAAGAAAGTTTCACCGCTGTGCGGAATGGCTGGCGCAGTAAAGACCCGTTCCTCAACAAGGTGGCGGTGTGGACTTATTACAAAGGCTCGAAACGCGAGAGCGGCATTGACGAGGGGCAGACCACGGTGGCGATGATCCCGGAGAAAGGCTGGTTCTGGCACATCCCACAACACAACGACAGGGTCAGCGTGGGCGTGGTGGCCGAGGGGAAATATCTGACACGCGGCGGCATCAAGGACCCGAAGACCATCTTCCATCGCGAGGTTGAAGAAAATCTCTGGATCAAAGATCGCCTCTCCGTCGGCGCCAGCACCGGCGAGTATTTCATCACGAGCGAATACAGCTTTCACTCGCGCCATTGCGGCTGCGAAGGGCTGCTGCTGCTGGGCGACGCGTATTGCTTTCTCGATCCCGTGTTCAGCAGCGGACTGATGCTCGCGCTCAAAAGCGGCGTGATGGCGGGCGAGGATGTTCATGCCGCCATCCTGAGAAAAGATTTCTCACCGGAATGGTTCGCGTGCTACGCCCGATCCATGCGCCAGGGCATCGAGAACATGCGAAAGCTGGTGTACGCGTTCTACGATCCGAACTTCTCCTTCAAACAGGTGATTGATAAATACCCGGAAGCAGCGGATGAAATCACCGACTGCCTGAGCGGCGATGTGAACAAAGACTTCGAGCCGCTCTGGAAAAAAATCCGCGAGTTCGCGCCGCTGCCGGATGATCTGCCAGTGGGCGGGCCGTTGAGTTAATTTGTAGGGCACGACGTAAGGAGTGCATCCATCCAATCTTCCCATTGAGATCGACGCTTTACGGTTTTCTGAGGACGACTCCTCACGTCGTCGCCTACAAGATCACGGATACAACGCGCGGTAGAATTGATTCAGCACGTTGACCGGCGGCGCGTCGGTGAAACTGAGCGAACCGGAGGGATTCGCCAGATTCGTCAGCACACTCCATGTCGTCAGGTTTGTTGAGGTGCGGAGTTGCACGTTGAACCCAGCTTCACCGCTCATGCCGAGTTGCACGCGCCCATCCGCCAGACGCGCAATGGAAGTGAACAACAATGGCGCAGTCGGCGTGAGCGTCAGCACGGCGACGGAACTTGTCACCGAGCCGCTCGCGTTTGTGACCACCACGGAATAATTCCCCGCATGGATCGCTTGGGCGTTGAGACGCGTGTATCCGCTGCTCGTCGCGCCTGCGATGTTTGTTCCGTTCAACCGCCACTGATACGCGAGTGTGGCCGTGCCGCCTGCGGTGACGTTGAAGGTCGCGTTGCTGCTGACGGGCGTGGTCACGCTCTGAGGTTGCGCGGTGATGTAGGGCGGCACGTTGGTGACGAAGCGTTCCACGCGGACGTTGTCGGCGAGACCGAAACTCAGCGCGGCATTGTCTGAAACGGACGCGAACGAATCCCAATAGCCGATGAAGATATTGCTGGCGGAGAAACTCGCGCCGCTGATCGTGGCGATCTTCAATCCGTCCATGAACCACTCCACCGTGCTGCCGGTTTTGCTGATGATCACGTCGCGCCAGACAAACCCCGGCGAGCCAGCGGCGATAGTGCCGGTCTGTTGTGCATGTGTGGATTGCTGCAATGCGGGCGCGCTCGCGCCGGGAAATTGCGCGGTGTAGTACGCGTTGCCGTTGCCGCGCGCAGTCGTCGAAGTGCCAGATAAATAAACTCCTGACGCAGCCGCGAACAGATTCGTCCCGCTCAATGCGCCGTAATCAGGCACGCTCGTCGTGGTGGTATCGCCGCTGCCGCCTTCGCCGCTAACCGTGAACCAATGTCCGCTCGCGCCGCCGGTCGCGCCCGTCCAGTGCAACTGATTGCCCGTGGTTGCGATGCCTGCATTGAAATGTTCCGTTGAGCCGACGCCACCGCCGGGGAACGGGCCATTGGCATTGATCCACATGTCGAATCGCAGCCGATAATCTCCGCCGAAGTTCTGACCCACTGGAGAAATGTTGATCGCCGCTCCGACGCCGAGAGTCATGTTTGCCTCGAACTTCACACCGTTCGACGTGCCAGCGGTCGAGTTCGGTGCGGAAGGGATTCCGTCCGCGCCATAGTTGTAGTTGAACGTCACGCGCGTGTCGGTGGAACTGCGGTTCGTCGTCCAGCTCGCGGCAGTATTCGCATCAAAATTATCGGTGAATAACGGTTGCGTCAAAATGAAGCTCACCTCCAGCAGCGCGACCTGGCTCGTCACCGAACCAAACGCGTTCGTCACCACGCAAACGTAGTTACCGGAAACTGCGGGCAAACAATTCGTGCGCGTG
>JANNAO010000400.1:0-3379 GCA_031384405.1 Verrucomicrobiota bacterium
TTCGCCATATTGAGGTGCGTCTCCGCCGCCTTGCCGCGCGGCTCGTAGGTGGTGAGCGATTCGCCGTTGTATTTCGTCTCGGTGAACAGGTTGGAATAAACCGTGAAGCACGCCGGCATGATCTTCTCCGCGTCCATCGCGTGCGTGCGGATAACCACGGGCGGTTGCTCCTTGAGTCCGGCGGCCTTCATGCCGTCGAGAACGCCGGGCAGAATCGTGTTCGTCGCCCAGTTGATTTGATTCTCCGTGCCCTGCAACGCTTCGCCGAGGCAGACCATGAGGCCGACGTTCGGATATTGCTTCACGAATTCCGCGATGGACTTGCGCGTGTAATCCGAAGCGAGCGGCGTGGGGGCGGCGAGCTGGGTGGAGACGCCGTGTTTCTCCGCGAGCGGTTTTGGCAGGAAAATATTGTAGAACATCTGCACGAGCCAGATGCCGCGCCGGTCGCACTCGCTTGTGAGCCAGTGGAACATCTCGACGTTTTGCGCGAATACTTCGGGCGAGACTTCCACCGCTTCGGGATAATCTTTCAACTTCACCAGCGATGCGAACGGGTGACCGTTCCAGAGGTAAAGCGTGTTCATGCGGTTCGCGACGAGCGAGTCGAGATACTCGCGCCAGAGTTCTTTGTCGTAGAACCATGGGAACAACTCGGGCGTGTAGGGATACTCGTAAACTTTTCGCCCCGGCAGGATGGTGGTCTTTTGCATTCCGACGCATGTGCCGCGCAGGGTCATTTTTGGGCCGTCAGACCAAAATCTTGCCTCGGTGAGTTTTTTTGATTCGCTAACCCGGCGGGCAAGTTCAAGACATCCGTATAGCACGCCCGAATCATCGCCGCCCACCAGAACCAGATTGCCATCGTTGACGTCCATAGAGAAGAAATGCTCCGGACGAAGTTTAAGACTGTTGAGAGAAAATCGACGATTCTGCACTGACCGCCAAACGTCTTGTTCATCCTGCTTACCGATCGCGATTTTTTTGCCAGGGTTTGTCTGACTGTGAGTGACATTCGCGTCGTAACCAACATTCTTTAACGCCTCCACCAACTTTTCCGCGCCAAACACCACGCGCGGCGCGGCGTTGGAGGAGATGACGATGGAAACCGTTTCAGCGCGAGCGAAGGAGTTGGTTTGGAAAACCAGCGTCAGAACGGCGATCAGGGCAAAGGTGGATTCAACTCGAACTCCGAAGCGGCGTAGCGTCAGGCATCCCTGCCTGACGTAGAGGGCGGCATCCTTGCCGCCCGGAAAGAACGCCAGCCTGCGGAAGACGGTCGGAAATTTTCTGTTCATCGGATTCGTTCGTAAGGTTTCTTCCGCCGGGCTGGAAGCCCCGGCTCTACGGCAGGCAAGGATGCCCGCCGCTACGATTCTATTTCGGAGTTCGGGTTTAAGAACGGCTCGCATCATTTCGCTGACAGGATTCGGGAATCTGGCGTGAAATGGAATCGCAAAGTTTGGACGGTGACGACGATGCGTGGGTAGGTATTGCCCGGTGAAAGCACCGTGGGTGCGACATGTTTATAGAAAACGGTGATCCATTCATCCAAGCTCCTTAGGGGCGGCATTTCCGCCAACGCCATGCCGCTCCTACGGAGCTTGGGTTTGGTCGGATGCGAGTTCTATAAACATGCCGCACCTACGGTGCTGGATCGCGCAGTGCTCTTATACACAGCAACAACGTCTATCCGTCGTCCCTTCAGGACGAATCCATGTTCGCTGCGGCAACCAGCCACTTCGTAGCTGGCTAATATCCGCAGTCGCTTCGCGACACTATTACTGCGTCACAAGCTTCTGGAATTCCGGCAGCGCGCGGAGTGGCGCGATGTAGGGATCGTTTTTGGCGACGGCGGTGATGTCTTTGGCGGCGGGGTCCGAGGCGCGGCGGGCGTCGCTGAATTTGATGGCGTTGGAGACGGCGAGCAATCCCTCGGCGTTTTTTCCAATCGTGGTGCGGATGGCGGCGAGATCGTACCAAGCCTCCGGACTGTTGGGTTGCAGTTGAGTGAGTCGCGCGAGGCCGGTTTCAACTTTGGGGAAATTGTTCTACTGTTTGTAGATGTCTATGATGTTCGCCAGCATCTGCAATTCGATCTTGGGATGCGCGACGATGCGATCCATGACGGCGTAACCTTGATCGAACTGTTGCGATTGCAGGTGATAGATGCCGAGGTTGAACGCGGCGGAAAGATTCTCCGGGTTCTTGCGCACTTCATCCTCCAATTTTTGCGCGCTACCGAATTGCGCAAATTGCTTTTTGTAGGATTCGAGATTGGCGATCAATCCCGCGATCTGGCCGTTGTAGGGATCGAGCTTTTGCGCGGTCTTGGCGAGCAGCATGGCGTCATCGAGTCGCGGCGCGATGCCGGCGGGCGGCTGGATCAACAACTGCACGTAGCGGAACAAGGCTTCCGGGCTGTAAGGGCAGAATGCGAACGCCTGACGGAAGGTGAAGTCCGCTTCCTTGTAGAGGCGACGTTTCTCAGCATCTGTTTTCGGCGCGAATTCAGGCGGGCAACTCGCGCCGAGACGCCACGCGTAAACGCCGCCGATGGAGCTGCGGAGTTTGGAGAACGCCTTCTGACCGTTGTCGTCGCGGGCGAATTTCTTTTGTCCCTCGGTCAACCCGCCCCAGTTGTGGCGCAGATAAACTTTCTCAATGAACGTCACGATGTTGGTGACCGGTGTGTCGTAGGTGATCCAGTTGCCGATGAGGCGCTCGGAGAATTGCGACCAGAACTCATGATCGCGTTCGTAGATGTCTTCCGTGAACGTCGTCAACGGTTTGCGATTGATCTTCATGATGACGCCGAACGGAGTGAGATGCGGATACATCCATTCCAGCGGGAAACTTTCTTCGACGAAGAATTCGTTGTTGGGATTCTTGTCGAACATGACCTTGGTGAGCAGGCCGTTGATGGCCATGACTGCGACCTGACCGGAGACTTGGACTCGATTATCAATGATCTTCACGTCTTCGCCGGGGCGAAGTTGGTTGCGTTGCAGGCGGGCTTGCGCGTCCGCGAGATATTCCTGGAAGCACACCTGCGAATCCTGCGGCGAGGCGATCTGCATTTCGCGGTCGGGATAAACGCCGCCTTTGCTGAGGGCGATCTCTTTCGGGAACGCGCCTTCGATGATCTGGCGGTTAAGCCGGATGCGGGTGGAACTCGTCGGGGTTTCCAGGATGAACGCCGCAAGCTCCGGTGAGACTGTCACGCCCGCTTCGGTCAACTTCTGCTGAACTTCCTTAGCTTGTTGTTCGAGGTCGGCCTGGATGCGATTGAGGCGTTGCTTGACGAGATTTTCCTGCGAAACGAGCCGCTGCATGGCGAGCGGTCCGAGTTGGCCGCTGCGCTGTTTCTCATCGTAAT
>JANNAO010000405.1:0-14086 GCA_031384405.1 Verrucomicrobiota bacterium
GCGGGAGTCAGGGTGTGAGTTAGAGTTCGCGCATGCGTTTGATTTTACCTCCTGTCGGCACCAGCCAGCTTCTTGAACTGCTGAGTCCTTACGCTCCCGATGACTTCATTGCCGAGGTTTGTTCGCGCCAGTTCACGGGTGTGCAACGGCACTCGTTGAGTGCCGCTTCAACTGTGGCGCACGCATTTGCTGTCAGTGTTGACCTCCACGCATTCACTCAATCTGGTCGTGGCGCAACTGCCTGAACAAACGGCGTGGCGACGGTTCGCCCGGTTGCGGCGCGTGCTACCCACAGCCCGGATGCTTCATGAGTTTCGGCAGAGCGTGGGCGTGGGTACCCTGCGCACCATCAATCAACATCTGGTGGGACGGTTGCTGCGACGACACGGATTGCAACCCCATGCCGTGGCTCTGATGGATGCGACCGATTTGCCTGCGGCGTGTCATGGCTTCAAATAAACACTTACACCGCCGCACATGCGGCACTGGGCGGGCGCACTCTCAAGACCGGACAAAGCCGCTGTTACGTCGGCTACAAGAAACACACGTTACGCCTGTGGCTGCCCACCGTGCATCCGTCGGTGACACTCGTGCCGCTGATCAGTTGGATCATCCCCGCCAATGTGACCGAAGGCGGCCTGTTGCTGCCGAGTCTGCGGTGGTGTCGCCATCACTTGGGCTGGTTGGCCGGGGATCGTGGTGGCAGACATGGGCTATTTGTCTGCACCCGGCAAGCAAGCCGTCCGCGAAGGCTTGCAAACCGCCGTGGTGACCAAGCTGCGCGCCGACATGAAACTCGCCTCACCCTACACGAGCGCGACAACCGTGGAATGTTCGCAAGGCCAGCGATTGGAGTGGTGGGAGTATGAGCCGCAAAGCGGACAACAGTGGTTTCGCGTGCCTGCCCAACCCGAACTGTGTGCGCATTGCTGGCAAGCTGCCGCCTGTCCGGGACATTTTGGATTCGCGGCGGACGCCCACGAAACCCTGTTGGGATTGTTGCCGCTGGCCAGTCGTGTGGGGCAACGATTGTTGCGCCAAGTTCGTCCTTGGATCGAACCCGCACAGTCGTTTGAGAAAAACCAACTGGGTTTGGGACAGATGTTCTTCAACAGCCTGCGCCTGACATGGCAGATGAGTTTGTGGGCAGATAGTGCCGTGTTGTTGCGCACGATGGCCTGGCTGGATACGCCCAAAGATACGCATCTGCTCGCCGGACTTTGTTCTCGCCAAATGGAGTTGGGCTTGGCCATCGAAAAATCCATCGGCTGAAAAGCAACGCGATTCCCCAGCAATCCCTCACTTCTCAAAAACAACTTTCGGAACACCCTCTAACACTGTGACTGGTTAAAAAAGGAGTGCCAGTGCAGAATCAGATTTTACCCCCTGTTTGGGGGTATTGTGCGCCAGCCGTTCGCGCCGACATCCTTCGATTCAAACTTTCCATTCCAAACACGGGTGGAGGATTTATATGAATGTTCCCAGCCAGCCCGTCGCTCTTGTCACTGGTTCTTCCAGCGGCATTGGCGCGGCCATTGCCGAACGTCTCGCGGCGGAGGGCTTCCTCGCGCTCATCAATGCCCGCTCCGAAAACGACGGCGCACGGCGAACTCGCGATGCCATCCGCGCCGCTGGACATCAGGCGGAGTTCGCGATTGGCGATGTTTCGGACGTGGCGGAGATTCGCCGGCTGTTCGCGGAGATTCGCGAACGCTACGGGCGCATTGATGTGCTGGTGAACAACGCGGGCATCTGCCCGTTTCACGAATGGCACGAGGTGACAGAGGACATTTGGAATCGCACTCACGAAACCAATCTGCGCGCGGGCTACTTCTGCACCCAGGAAGCCGCGAAGTTGATGATCGAAAAGAAAATCGCCGGGCGCATCATGGTCATCAGTTCCATTTCAGCCATCAAGGGCGGCACGGTTCAGACGCATTATTGTCCGACCAAGGGCGGGCAGATTTCGATGATGAATGCCTTTGCAGTGTGCCTCGGCCAATATGGCATCACCTGCAATTCCATTTTGCCTGGAACAATCGAGACGCCGATCAACGCCGAGTATCTCGCCACCGGAACGAACCGCGCCAATCTCGAACGCCAGACGTGCGTCGGTTATATCGGGATGCCGAAGGATGTCGCGGGGCTGGTGGCTTTCCTCGCGAAACCTGAAGCCCGTTACATCACTGGCGCTTCCATCTTGGTGGATGGCGGCGAACTGGTGAAACACCTCTGACTCACGCGGACCACAAAAGAAAATTATGTTCACGATTCAAATGTTGCGCACGGCTGAACTCGAAGTGCCGTGCCCCGAAGTTTATTGGATGGAAGGTTTCGCCGACTGGACGATGCTGCAATTTCAAATCGGTGTCATCCGGGGCGGCGGCAAGACCATCCTCGTCAACACCGGCTTTCCCGACGACGTGACCGCGCTCACGAAAGCGTGGAGCGATTTTCTCGGCCCTCGCGGCACGCTCAAACGTCCCAACGAATGGCGCACGGCCAGTTTGCTGGCGGGCATCGGCATTGATCCGAAACAAGTCACGCACGTCGTCCTCACGCCGATTCAACTTTACGCCACGGGCTGTCTGCATCTGTTTCCCAACGCGCAAATCTGCGTCACGCGACGCGGCTGGATGGAGGACATTCTCGCGCCGACGTATCCGCATCATGTGCCGCGTCAGGGTTGCATCAGCGACGAACACCTGCGCTGGCTGTTGTTCGAGAACAACGCGAACCTGCGACTCTTGGACGAGGTAGAAGAAGTGCTGCCCGGCCTGACCTGTCGCTGGGTCGGCGTGCATCATCGCTCCTCGATGCTCGTGGAAGCCCAGACCGCGCGCGGGCTGGTGATGTTGAGCGATTGCGCGTTTCACTACGCCAACGTCGAGCAAGGCAAGCCGCTCGGCATCGCGGAGAGCATCATCGAAGCGCACGCCGCCTATGCCGACATCAAGCGGCGCGCGGATGTGTTCGTGCCGCTTTACGATCCGCTGGTTCAAACCCGTTTTCCCAACGGCCTCATCGCATGAGCAACGACATCATCAAAGACATCCGCACTACGGATCTGAAATTCTCCCGCGTGCCCGACACGCTCAAACGGAATCTCTGCACGCCCACGAGCCGGTTCAAGCACGACGCCCGTTCGCGCGACGCACAGTGGTTCGGCCCGGTGGCGTTGACGTTGGTGGAAGTAGAAACTTCCGGTGGTCAAGTCGGCTACGGCACGATTGGTGGATTCACTTCGGCTGGAACTGAAATTATCCAAACGTATCTCAAGCCGCTCACCATTGGTCACAGCGTTTTTGAAACCGAATTGCTCTGGGACAAAATGTATCGCGCCACGGTGCGCTACGGTCGACGCGGCGTGGCGGTGTCGGCCTTGAGTGCGATTGACATCGCGTGCTGGGATTTGAAAGGCAAGCTGCTGAACCAGCCCGTCTATAATCTGCTCGGCGGCAAAACGCGCGACCGCGTCCCGGCGTATTGCAGCCGGCTGTATGCGCTGGAGGATTTGGACGCGCTCGCCGAAGAAGCGCGCGGCTATGTGAAGCAGGGATTCCGCGTGTTGAAACAACGCTTCGGCTTTTCGCCCGTGGATGGTGTGGAAGGCATGAATCGCAACGTCGCGCTCGTTCGCGCCGTTAGCGAAGCGGTGGGCGATGACATTGAAATCGCCGCCGATGCCTACATGGGCTGGGACTACGGTTACGCCGTGGAGATGGAACGCCGGTTGCGCCCGTATCGGCTCGCGTGGATTGAAGAGCCGTTTCTGCCCGATGACTTCGCTAGCTACGTCAAGCTCCGCGCCAAAAGCCAGACGCTCATCTCGTGCGGCGAACACGAATACACCAAACAAGGATTCCAGCATCTCATCGAGATCGGCGCGGCGGATATTTTGCAGCCGGACGCCAATCGCGTTGGCGGCATCACCGAGATGAAGAAAGTCTGCGCGCTCGCTGAAGCCGCTGGACTTCCCATCTATCCGCACTCGAATGAAGCGCACAACTTTCATGTGATCCTCTCGCAACCCAACTGTCCGCTCGTGGAATATTTCCCCAACGTCGAACCGGACACCGGCAACGAACTATTCTGGAAAGTGTTCACCGGCGAACCGACGGCGGTGGACGGGCATCTCTCGACCAGCAACAAGCCGGGCTTGGGCATCGAACTCAATCGCGCCGCCATCGAACAGTTGAGGTGGGAGAAATGAGCGACGTCATTCCTGAATGGCTTACGGGCGTGCTGCCGGTGTTGCCCACTCCGTTCACGCCCGAGGACGAGGTGGATTACCCGTCCATCGCCCGGCTGATTGATTTTGCGAAGCGCTGCGGTGTGCACACGGTCGTCACGCCCGCGTTCGGCAGCGAATTTTACAAACTGGACGGCAACGAACGTCAGCGCGTGATTGAAACTGCAGTGGCGGAGGCGAAGCCTCGCGACCTGCGCGTGGTGGTTCAGTGCAATCACACCACGCCCCGGCTCGCCGCACGGCTGGCGGGTGAAGCGAAAAATCTCGGTGCATCCGCCGTCTCGACCGCCTTGCCGCGCGCCTTCGCCGCCAGTGAAAATCAATTGCTCGATTACGCACGGCGGGTCTGTGATGCGACGGAGTTGCCCGTGATCGTGCAGGATTGGAATCCGGGCGGGCGCACGGCGGACGCGGAGTTTTTTATCGCGTTGCATCAACGCTGCGCCAATTTCCGGCTCGCCAAACTGGAAGAACCCGGCGTCGGCGAAACGGTTCGCACCATCACCAACGAGACTTCCGGGCACGTTGGCGTGTTGAGCGGCTGGGGCGGGAGCTACGCGGTGCAGCTTCATGGAGCGGGCATCTGCGGTCTGATGCCCGGCCTCGCACTCGCGGATGTTTTTGTCCGCCTCTGGTCGCATCTCAACGATGGCAAGATGGAACTGGCCTCACGTGAGTTTTCCGCGATTGCGCCCTACGTGCAGTTCTCGCTGCAAACCTTCGAGCAGTTTCATCACGCGGAAAAACATGTGCTGTGGAAGCGCGGCGCGCTCGCGACGCCCTTCGTCCGGCCCGTCACCGTAGAATTAGACTCGGAACAACAGCGTTACCTCGATCTGCTCACGCAGGGTCTGCTGAACTTTATTAAACAGGACA
Source organism: Verrucomicrobiota bacterium (assembly GCA_031384405.1). Taxonomy (GTDB): domain Bacteria; phylum Verrucomicrobiota; class Verrucomicrobiia; order Limisphaerales; family JADLHS01; genus JADLHS01. Next base: position 5,129 of record JANNAO010000405.1, read on the forward strand.
GTGGCGGCGAAGAATTCACCGCCCCGGCAACAGCGAAGAAATAATTTATGGACAATCCTTTCATCGGAGTCGGCCTGCACGCGGCGGGCGGCGTGGCGCACGGATCATTTTATGCGCCGCTCAAACGCGTGCGCGCGTGGTCCTGGGAATCCGCCTGGCTCGCGCAAGGACTCGCCGCGTGGATCATCATGCCCTGGTTGATCGCCACGCTCACCGGCTCGCATCCGATGGAGTCGCTCTCGCAGGCTTCAGCGCGAACGATTGGGTTCACGTTTCTGTTCGGCGCGATGTGGGGCTGCGGCAGTCTGACGTTCGGATTGAGCATGAGGTATCTGGGCATGTCGCTCGGACAGGCCGTGGCGTTGGGTTATACGGTTTCACTTGGAACACTCGTGCCGCCGATGTTCCTCGGTCAATTCGGCAGTCTCATCGCCAACACCGGTGGAAAAATTGTTCTGCTCGGCGTGCTGACCTGTCTGGGTGGCATCGCGCTTTGTGGACTGGCGGGTTTGCGTCGCGAACGCGAACGCGCCACGCATCGCGCTGCCAACGGACATCGCTCCACGCTCGCGCTCGGATTCGTCGTCGCCACGTTCTCGGGCGTCATGAGCGCGGGTTTTGCCTTTGGCATCCAGGCGGGACAACCCATCGCGGAACTGGCGTTTCAAAACGGCGCGCCGGCGATGTTCAAGAACGGCCCGGTGTTCGTCGTGGTGATGGCGGGCGGATTTCTGGTGAACTTCCTGTGGTGCGCGTTTCTTGGATTGAAGAATCGCACGCTCGGCGATTTCGTTGGGCGCAGTGCGGGTTCAAACAGCGATTGGAACGGCAGCGCGCCCGCTGCGGAAAACTCCAAGCCCGGTCTCGGTCGCAATTATCTCTGGGCGATCATCGCCGGGGCGACGTGGTATGTCGGCTTCATGCTCTACGGCATGGGATCAACCTTCATGGGGCGATATGACTTCACGAGCTGGTCCATCCATCTGGCGTTCGTGATCGTGTTCAGCACGCTCTGCGGCCTGCTCGCGAAAGAGTGGAACGCCGTCACCCGCCGCACGATGCAACTGGTGGTGCTTTCAATGATCATCCTGGTCGGCTCAACGTTCGTCATTGCAGTGGGCAACCGCCTGTCGGCCAGTGATGCTGAAAAGACTAAAGCCGTAACCCCGCCCGCTGGCAGCAGTCATTAAAGTGGAGCAGTTCGATTGTTTCATGCGATTCCTCGGCTTCGCTGGCGATTCTTTTTGATAACAACTTATGAAAATCATCCGATACCAAGACAACACTGGAGAAACCCACTTCGCCGCGCAGCGGCCTGACGGCTCACACGTCGCGATTGAGGGAGATATTTACAATTCTCCAAAAGTAACTACTCAAAAAGTGTCGCCCGGCAAGCTGCTCGCCCCCATCCAGCCGACAGCGATCTTGTGCATCGGTCTGAATTACAAACGGCACGCGGCAGAAAGCAACTTGCCCGCACCGCAATTTCCCGTGCTGTTCGTCAAAGGCATCAATGCGTTGCAGAATCCCGGCGATCCGATTCTGATCCCGACGCATCTGGCGAGCGATGAAGTGGACTATGAGTGTGAACTTGCCGTGGTCATCGGCAAGGCGTGCAAGAATGTGAGCCAAGCCAACGCGCTGGATTACGTTCTCGGCTACACCTGCGCCAATGACGTGAGCGCGCGCGACTGGCAGATCAAGCGCGGCGGCGGCCAATGGTGTCGCGGGAAATTCTTCGACACATTCGCACCGCTCGGGCCGTGTCTTGTGACGCGCGATGAAATTCCGAATCCAAATGCGCTGCGCATCAGCACCGTGCTCAACGGCGAGACGGTTCAGGATTGGAACACGAACGACATGATCTTCGACGTGCCGACGTTGATCGAATTCCTCAGCGGCTCGACCACGCTGTTGCCCGGCACGGTGATCTTGACGGGGACGCCGCACGGCGTCGGCATGGCATGCAAACCTCCGCGCTGGCTCAAGCCGGGCGACTCGGTGACGATTGAGATTGAAAACATCGGCGCGCTGACAAACCCCGTGGCGATGGAGAGAATTTGATTTATGGACATGAGCAAACGATTTCAGGATCAGGTGGCGATCATCACCGGCGGCGCAGATGGTTTGGGTTTCGCGCTAGCGCAACGACTCGTGAGTGAAGGCGCGTTCGTGGCGGTGTTTGATTTCGTCGAAGAAAAACTTCAGCGCGCTCAAGCGATTTTAAGTTCGTCAGGCACGGGCTTCAAAGTGGACGTGACTGATCCCGCAGCCGTGAACGCGGCGGTGGCTCAGTTGGTCGCGCAAAAGGGCCGCGTGGATATTCTGGTGAATTGCGCGGGCATCACCGGCAAGACCGGCATCAAGAGTCACGAGGCGACGCTGGAAGATTTCGACCGCGTGATGAATGTGAATGTGCGCGGGCCGTTCATCCTGTTTCAAGCGGTGATCCAACACATGTTGGCGCGGAACTACGGGCGGGTGCTGCACATCGCTTCGATCTCCGGCAAGGAAGGCAACGCGGGGATGCTGGCGTATTCCACTTCCAAAGCCGCCGTGGTCGCGCTCGCCAAGGTGCAAGGGAAAGAATACGCCGAGACTGGAGTGACGGTGAACGCGCTCGCGCCTGCCGTCATCCGCACGGCGATGGTGGAGGCATTGCCCGAGACTCAGGTGAAATACATGACGGAGAAAATTCCGATGAAGCGTTGCGGGACGATGGATGAATTTGCAGCGATGGCGGCGTTCATCGTGTCGCCGGAAAATAGTTTCACGACGGGCTTCACGTTTGATCTGACGGGCGGGCGGGCGACTTATTGAACGCCGCTTTGAATTTCAGCGGCTGCTCGCTGATGCGCGGCTCGCAAGGGGTTGCAGGCCGAGTTCGGTTTGCATCCGGCGATGCCAGTCTTCCAAAGTGGCCTCCACGAAATAAACAATGTTCGTCGCGCGCGCGGTCTCGCCGGGTTTCACCTCGCCGAAGCCCGTGCCGCAATGGATGCAGGAGTATTCGCGGTTTTGAAACAGGAACAATCCCGGCTTGGAAACCGTGGCCACCATTTTCTTGTCATCGCGAGAGCGGATCGCCATCCACGGCTCGATGACCACATCTGGAGTGGTGTTGAAATCCGCGACGAAGGGAAGGTCCTTTCCCAAGGGCGCACCTTCGACGCTGTAAAGCTGGATGGCAGGTCGCGGCCCGAAGATGCGGGGAATCTCCCGCAGTCGCTTGAACTCGCCGCCCACGCGCACCCAATGCCGAAGACAATCGTGGTCGCGGATGGAGGGAGCAGCACCGCATTGAAAACAATTGAAGGCCATGCCCTGCTTCCAAGTGTTGCGTCCGTGGTTGGTGAGTTTGAAATCCGCTCGCACGGAATCCTTGCCGGGCGTGACGGTCATTTCGTAGGAGAGTTCGCCGGGTTGTTCGCCGGTGCTGACCAATACGCCATTCTCGCGTTCCTCCCACCTTGGCTTGATCGTGCCAAACCAGACAGGCTGGGCAACGTCGCCGATGGCTTCGGGATACGCGATGGTGAACGATTCGCCGGGGAACGCCGGAATCTCCGTCGCGGTGCAGGCCATGATGCCGGGCTGACCTTTGAGTTTGATCGGGTTCATAGTTCAGGCTTCCTGGACGCAGCGAAATCCGATGTAAGCGAGTTGATTGCGGTCGTTGCCGCTCATGCCGCGTGCGGCGGCGCGCAGGTTCAACGCCGTGGCAGTGAGCCAGCAACCGCCCTTGGTGAAGGCCGCGTCTTTTCCTGGGCTGTCTTCGCACCACTCGGCGACGTTGCCAATCATGTCCTGCACACCGTAGGGCGACGCACCGAGCGGATGAGCGGTGACAGGTGCTGTGCCGGATGGAGGTTGTGAGGGATCATTGTCCCACTGGCAGGCACTCGGGTTGAAATCATTTCCCCACGGATAGAGGCGACCATCTTCACCACGCGCGGCTTTTTCCCACTCGGCTTCTGTGGGAAGACGTTTTCCAATCCACTTGGCGTAAGCGCGAGCATCGGCGCGGGAAACATAAACCACGGGATGATCGAGCAGATGTTCGGGAGGCTTCGGACCTTGCCAGTGGCCGGGTGAAGGCGCACTCGTCGCGGCACAGAACCGGGCGTATTGCCGATTCGTCACGGGATAACGTTCCATCTTGAACGCGGCGAGGTTGCGGGGCTGCGATGGCACTTCGCCGCCGAGCCACGAGACGTGGCAATGATACTGCGCGGCGAGTTTGGCTGCCTGCTCCGCGTCAGTGCCCATCTGAAACGAGCCGGAGGGAATCAACACCATGTCGTCAGGAAATACACCCGCGTGCAACCACCGTGGCGCGGTGAGCAATCCCACGCCAGCCACGCTGGTCGTCATCAGCCAGTTTCTACGCGTCAAAGTTTTCATAAGCTGTCAGGGCGAAAGGTGTCATTGCTCCGGCGCGAACAAGCAATGTTGTGGGTGAAATCATTTCAACTGAACCTACTTGAAGAGAGTGCCAAAGCCCATGCCCCCAAATGGGTGTATAGGGAGAGAGCCGCCGACTTTGCAATCATTCAGCCACTCAACAAAATGACTCGGCGAGTGGTGCTCGGTTTTCAACTTCGGGGAAACGCAACTGGCAATCACAGCCAGCCACATTACCATGCCGGAAAGCCCCGCAGACTATGGCTAGGCAGACGGGGTTCATCCAAATGTTCAACATGATTGGCAATCGCGCAGGCGAGATTTGCAGGCTGGCTTTGGTTGCCGGCTGCATATTGCTTTGCTGTGGGCGTGTCTCTGCGCAATCGGGAACGAATGTCATCGAAGCCAGTTCCGAGTTCTTCAATCAAGTCTGGCAGACGGAGGACGGACTTCCGCACAACGATGTTCACGGCATGGTGGCGTCCGAGGACGGATTCTTGTGGGTCGGCACGCGGCGCGGATTGGTCCGGTTTGATGGAGCGCGTTTTGTTGCCGCCCCCCCAGATCACGGGTCGGATTTGGTGCAATCCAGCGTTTGGCGGATGTGTGCCGATCATGAAGGAATGGTTGCCGTAGCCGCAGAAACCGGAGGCGTGATGGTCAAACAGAACGGCTCGTTCCAGGCCATCGGAGCTGGGGAAAATAATTTCTCCAAGCGGGCTTACAGCATGTGCTTTGATCCTGCGGGGCGATTGTGGAGCGTCTCGCTGGAGGGTGAAGTGGAGCGAATTTTTGAAGGCATTGTGACGCCATTGGGCACGCCGGGAAAAGGAGCAGCCGGTCCGTCCACGCTGGCGGTGGATGCGAATGGACGCGTGTGGTTGGCCAGTTACGGCACGCTGGGATATTTTCAGGGCGATGAATTTGTGCGGGTGTTGGAAGATCAGCCGACGCCGCTTTACGTTTCAGCGGCGTCCCAAGGCGGCGTTTGGTTTGCGACGGCCGAGCGGTTGTATCGGGTGGATCACGACCGAACTCCGGTTGAGGTGGTTCAATTTCCGTGGGTTCGTGGGGAAACAAATGTTCGCGACCTGCTGGAGGATCGGAACGGCGCGGTGTGGATTGGAACCAGCAGCAAGGGGCTGATGCGGTATTTGGCGGACAGTTTTCAATCTGTTCCAACGTCACACGCGAGCATTCTGTGTCTGCGCGAAGACAAGGTTGGCAATGTCTGGGTGGGAACGCAGGGCGGCGGATTAAATCGGATTCGCGCGCGACAATTCAAAGTGCTGGACTCGAAACGTGGTCTGCCCAACGACAGTGTTTTTTCATTCGCTGAAGACAAAGCGGGACGGGTCTGGATCGCCACACAGGATAATGGGTTGTGCCATTGGAGCAATGGAGTCGTGACTGTGATGGGTGAGGCGCAAGGCTGGTCGCGCATTCCTCCGCTAAGTCTCGCGGCGGATTCGCACGGAGGCGTCTGGATCGGCACGCAGAAGTATGGCCTGATTCATCGGACGGACAGTGGATTCAAATTTTTCACTCGCGACTTGGGGCTGACGATCAACGAGGTGAATTGCCTGCTCGCTGATCGGGAAGGCCGACTGTGGGCTGGCTCTGTGTTGGACGGACTTTTCTGTGTCGAAGGTGGACAGGTGAAACGCTATTCCACCAACGAGGGATTGCCGAGCATCAGCGTGCGCTGTATCGCGCAAGACAAGCAAGGCCGCGTCTGGGTGGGAACAGATGATGGCGGGCTGTCGGTATTTTCAGATGGCCGATTCCAAAAACATTCACCGCCACGGCGAAGCGGCGAAGCGGTGCGGTCGTTGTTGGCCACGGAGGATAGTTCGATCTGGGTGGGGACGGCGGGCAGCGGCTTGTTGCGATTCAAGGATGGTGAGTTTGCTCAAGTAAATTCGGCGCGTGGTTTGCCCGATGATTCCATTCAGCAAATGCTTTTGGACGACGCGGGTTGGTTGTGGTGCGGCACGACGCGCGGACTTTTTCGCGCGGAGTTGAGTGATTTGAACGCTGCTGCCGAAGGACGAATCTCTGTGGTGACGACGTTGGGTTATGGAAGGAGCGATGGATTGCCGGGATTCCAGTTCACGGGAGAATTCCAGCCAGGCGCCTGTCGCACAATTGCGGGACGGTTTTGGTTTGCGAGTGTAAAGGGCGCGGTCGTCTTTCAAGCGGGCGCGTTGCTGCAAAACCGGGAGCCGCCAAACATTTCCATCGAGGCCGTTCTGAGAAATGGTCAGCACTTGGCCGAATACCGGGAGGCGCGAATGGAGGCGGGTGTGCGGCTGTTGGAAGTCCGTTTCACGGCACCTGACTTTGTCGCGCCGGATCGAGTGCGTTACCGGCATCGGCTCGAAGGTCACGGTGGCGATTGGAGTCCGGCCAGCGCGATGGGGAATGCGATTTACACCAATCTGCCGCCGGGCAATCACCGTTTCCAAGTCATCGCTTGCAACGCTGACGGGATATGGAACGAGCAAGGCACGAGCTTCGGTTTTAGCGTGTCGCCGTTTTTCTGGCAGACGGCGTGGTTTCCTGCGGTGGCAGTGGCGGCAGTGGCTGGATTGCTGGCGCTCGTGGGAAGATGGGTTGCGTTGCGGCGATTGCAGCGGCGGATCGCCATTCTCGAACAGGAACACGCGCTGGAGCGGGAACGTTCGCGGATCGCGCAGGACATCCATGATGAATTGGGCGCCAACCTGACGAGCATCGGCTGGCTGGCGGATCGCGGTCAAAAACATCAAGCCGAACCCGCTGCTGTCAGTCATGAGTTGGAAAAGATCGCGGTGACAGCACGCGAAAGCCTTGCGGCGATGGACGCCATCGTGTGGGCGCTCAACTCGCGCAATGATTCGCTGGAGAACTTTGCCAATTATATTTCGCATTTTGCCAACGAGTTTTTCCGCCCCACCAGCATCCGTTGTCGGTTGGATATTCCCACGACACTTCCCGATCTGGCGATGGCCACAGAAGCGCGGCATCATTTGTTTCTGGCGGTGAAAGAGGCGTTGAACAATGCCGTCCGCCATTCGGGTGCCAGTGAAGTCTGGATACGTCTGGGCTGTGTTGAAGGGCAGTTGCGGATTTCGGTGGAGGACAACGGGCGCGGCATCAAAGCCACGGCTGCCGAACCCGGCCAAGACGGGTTGGACAATATCCGCAGACGCTTGGAAGCACTCGGCGGGACGTTACGAGTGGAGAGCAACGTGGCGGATATGGAAAATGTTTCTGGCGTTGCAGGAACCCGCCTACACTTTGCGGTGCCTTTGGAAAAACTAAATTTATAGGAATCATTTATGGCAATCTCTGTGGTCATTGTGGAAGACGATTTCAAGACGCGCGACAATTTGCAGACCATGCTGCGCGACGCTGCGGGTTTCCAGTGCGTGGGAGTTTTTACCAGCGGTGAAGCGGCACTTGAAGGCGTGCCCAAGCTGCGCCCCGACGTTGTTCTCATGGACATCAACTTGCCAAAAATGTCCGGTGTCGAATGCACGCGCCAACTCAAGATGCTCCGCCCCGAATGTCTGATCGTGATGCTCACCGTCTATGACGACAGCGACCGGATTTTTCACGCGCTCCAGATGGGGGCGTCTGGTTACTTGTTGAAGCGTTCTCCTGCGGATGAAATTTTGCGCGCCATCCAGGACGTGAAACGCGGCGGTGCGCCGATGTCGAACTACATTGCGCGGAAAGTCGTGCAGTCGTTCCAACGACAAGGCAACTCGGACAAGCCCGCTGAGAATCTGTCGAAACGGGAAACGGACGTGCTGGGTTACGTCGCCCAAGGCTACACGAACAAGGAAGTCGCCGAGGCGCTGGGATTGAGTGTGGAGACGATCCATGCCTACCTAAAAAACATCTACACCAAGCTGCATGTGCGCTCACGAACCGAGGCGGTCATGAAGTTCCGGCAGTGATACCCTAATTCGGGTGTATTGTGATTCCGATTGCTCGGCTTAATCTGAATCAAGATCAAAACACCCGTGAACCATTCTTCTAATCGAATCGTTTCCATCAAGCCATCAGGCCGCAGTGCTTTCACGCTGATTGAACTTCTGGTGGTCATCGCGATCATCGCCATCCTGGCGGCGATGCTCTTGCCGGCTCTGGCCAAGGCCAAGGACAAGGCTCATACGATCGCCTGTAAAAACAACCTCCGCCAATGCGGTCTTGCCACTCAACTCTACGCGGACGATTCGGAGGATCGGTTGCCATTCGCGCACTTGTCCACGGTGACGGATCCGAACAAGAACAACTGGATGTATCTCATCACGCCGTATATCAAGAAAGGGGACTTCGTGGCGGGCAATGCGACGGATAGTGATTTTACCAAAAGCGTATTCACCTGTGCCGTACGGCAACGAGAGCCGCTGAATAATCCTGCAATCCCACCCTCGCCGTTCGGCGTTCCGACTTGGAAAATCAGCTACGGGATGAACAGCGCGACCGCCATCGGTGGTGGTAACACTGACGTGACCGATCAAGCTGGTTTCATCTATTCCGGTGCGGCCAAGACTGCGAGCA
>JANNAO010000414.1:0-8569 GCA_031384405.1 Verrucomicrobiota bacterium
CGCGGCGCGGCGGACACATTGTTTGACTTCGTTGTGACCACGGGCGGGCTGTATCGCTTCCGGCTGATCTACTTCGAGGGTTGGGGTGATGCGAACTGCGAGTTCTTCTCCGTCACGAATCTGACCACCAGCGCGAAGACGCTGATCAACGATTCCACGGCGAACTCGATTGATTCCTATCGCATCATCCATCCGCAGATCACGAGCATCGTCAAGAGCGGCGCGAACGCCACGGTGAACTGGCTCTATGGCACGCCGCCGTTTCAAGTGCAGGTGAAAACAAATCTGACCGATCCCACATGGAGCAACGTCGGCGCGTCCACATCGGGCAACTCGGCTGTTGTGCCTGCGGCGTCAGCCACAAAATTCATCCGCGTGGGTAGTGAATAGCCCAGACGCTGACCAATCCTGAAAGCGATTCCGGCGGCGGAGCAAACAATGCGTTGCCCGTCGCCGGAATTTTTGACATCCACACACACAACATGAACTCGAAGACAACCACCCTCTGTCGCGCCGGCGCGCTGCTCGCCATCAACCTCATCTTCCTCATCGTCTGGGGATTCACCGGCTTCGACAAAATCCACAGCGGTGTGCCGTCTTGGTTTGGTGACAAGTTCGACGCGACCTTCCTCGCCAAGTTTCCCGGACTCACCGCTACGTTCTGGATGCTGGCAGTGTCAGAGGTGCTGGCCTTCATTCTCTCGCTCGTCTCGTTGTGTCGGGGCGAATTTCTCGGTCGCCGCCCGCCGACATTTCTTTCGTTCATGCTCGTGTGGAGTCTGTTCATCTTCATTCAACTCAGCCTCGGCCAGTGGCTCACCTCCGAATTCAATGCCACGGCCCAGCTATTCACCTACTTCGGCATCACGCTGCTCGCGTTGAAATTCGTCGCACCAGAAACCTCGCGCCCCGGCCAATGATTGAATCCCTCGCCAAGAACCTCCGTGTAGTGGGACAGGCATCTTGCCTGTCCAGCCAGGGCGTCTCGCCCAAGTTTCACAATCCAAACGCGCAACGAATATCGGGCGAGACGCCCTCCGCTTTGACAGGCGAGACGCCTGTCCCACTGTAATCGCACCCGCATCACCCCTTGAAACAACCATGAACACTAACTCCACTTCACTCACCCGCCGCGATTTCACCAAGACCACGTTGCTCGCCGGAGCCGCCGTTGCTTCTGGTGCTCTCAAAGCCTTCGCCGCTGAAGCACCGCGCCGCATCCGCATCGGCATCATCGGTTGCGGCAGCGTGTCTGGGCAGTATCTGCCCGTGTTGACCAAATGTCCCTACGCCGAAGTCGTCAGTCTGTGCGACATCCGTCCCGAACGCGCCGCGACTCGCGCCAAGGAATTCAACGTGAAGCATCACTATCCGCACATTGACAAGATGCTCGCGGGCGAACCGTTCGAGTTTCTCGTCAACCTCACCGACATGCAGGAACACGAGCATTTGAACCGCGCCGGTCTCGCCGCTGGCAAACACGTCTGGAGCGAGAAACCGATTGCCAACACCGTCGCCGCCGGGCAGAAACTTCTGGCCACTGCCATCGAGAAAAAACTCCGTCTCTGGGGCGCGCCCATCACCGTGCAGAGTCCGCAGTTCGCGTTCATGGCAAAAACTCTCGCGGCGGGAAAACTCGGTCGTGTCGCCGCCGCTCACGCGGATTACGGACATGAAGGCCCGGGCTGGTCGTCGTTCTTCTACGAAAAAGGCGGCGGCTCGATGCCTGATCTGGCGGTGTACAATCTGACTTCGCTCACCGGCTTGCTCGGCCCGGCGAAGAATGTCAGCGCCATGTTGAGCATCGTCACACCGGAGCGGAAGATTGACGAGAAGGGCGTCATCAAAGTCACCGAGGAGGACAATGCCAGTGTTCTGCTGGATCACGGCAAGGGAATGATTTCTCACACCCAGTCCGGATTTAATTTCTTCAACCCGCACGGACACGACGGCAGCAAGGAACAACGGCACACGATTCAGGTCGTCGGCTCGCACGGTTACATGGGCATGGTGGGTTACGATTGGGAGCCGCACGGTGTTGATCTCGCCACGCACGACCATCCGACAATCGAACGTCACTGCGTTGACGCGCAGGGTTACATCTGGCAACAGGGCGCGGCACTCGCGGCGGAGACGTTGTCCACCGGCAAAGAACTGCTCGTCACACCGGAACACGCGTTGCACGTTTTGGACATCATCACGTCCGCGCGCAAATCACAGGCGACCGGAAAACGGATCAAACTCACGACGACATTCAAGTGGCCGATTGTAAGCTGATGCCACGTTGATAATTCGCCGCCCAATCCCGGCACAAGGGTTTGACACTTCTTGGACATTCGGGCCGGGCGGCGGTGTTTCTAACACGATGAAACCCGTGAGAAATCTCAGGAATTATTGAAAAACTCAAACGGAGTAACCTTAGCATCCGTATTCACCCTAATGGACTGCTGCCCCCCAAACCGGGTATTACAAGCATTGAAACCTCTGCTATAACTAATGGCGACCCGATCAGAAACCCAAACAACCAGATTGTAATTTATGAAGAGAAACAAGATGTCCCTGCTCAAGTCCTCCGCGTTGGTGGTCACGGGCGTGTTCCTTGCCCATGGTGCTTTCGCAACCACCCGCATCACCGGAAACGGCTTTGCCGCCAACAATACTGACCTGAACTCCATCCCTGGCTTTGGCAGTAACGTGAGTGCGACTGGACCAGACTGGCTCGCCACTGTGGGTGTCGGCGGATACTTGGGCACACCCAACATCAGCATGACTTGGGGAGCTGGTTACCAGACTTACACAGGTTGGGACAGTCGTGGCAATGTGATCCAGACCGACTTCAACACCGCCACCAACTCGGCGGGAATTGACATCACTTGGACTCCCGCACCGGGCATCGGTGTGTTGGTCACGCGTTTTGACTTGGACGAATACGGTGGTGGCGGAGCATCCTACAGCGGAAATAACATTATCAATTGGTCTTTGACCGATGGTCTCGGCACGCTCGCTGCCGGTGTCTGGGATCAGAGGAATGCCGTGAACGACCCGTTACACGCGGGCGGACGTGACATCATCCTTACTGGCCTGACTGCGGGCAGTGTCAACATTGGCCAGGCGGTCACTCTCCGATTGACCTTTAACAATGGTGGCGGCCCCAGCTACCTCGCCATGGACAACCTGACTTTCGATCAGATCGGCACTGTCGTCCCCGAACCCACCGCTGCCACCCTCGGGTTGCTTGGTGCCGGACTCGGTGCGATGGCCATGCGCCGCCGGAAACAAGCGTGAGTTGAAAGTCACTCCTTTCATTTCACTTTTCGCAAACGCCCTCTCAATCGAGAGGGCGTTTTCCATGATGCCTCGCAAAGCGATCAAGTTGTCCCGATAATTTCCCGATGCAATCAATCGCCCATCGAGATGCCGCCGCCCGCGCATTCCAAGCGGGTGACATCATTGAGGCCATCGCCCGGATGCGTGACGCCGTTCGGTCCGCGCCACAAGACCTTCCGCTCGCGGCGACGCTTGGCGAATATCTCTGGGCCAATTACGAGTTCGAGGAAGCGCTCCGCATCTTTGAGATTTGCGCCGAAGCCCAGGTGGACAATTCACTGCTCTGTGCGCAGGTCGCCCAAAAACACTTCAGTCTTGGTCGCTTTGAATCTGCCGCGCTCTGGTTGAAAAAAGCCGTACAACGCAATCCCGCTGACGCCGCACTCAAAACCATGCTCGGCGAGATTCACGAACGCTGCGACCGCCTCGACGACGCGGAGCAACTCGCGCACGAAGCTCTCTCGCTCGATCCTGAAAACATCAAAGCCTCCCGCCTGCACGCGCACATTCTCCGGCGGCGCGGCGACATGACCGGCGCGGCGAAACTGCTTCAAGACAGATTGCGCCGTGCCTCCAATCCGGAGGACTGGCGACTGCGAATGGAACTCGCCGCCGTGCTGGATCGCCTCGGCGAATACGACGACGCGATGCGCGAAATGATCCTCGCCAAGGAACAATTGCGTCCACTCGCCGCGCCACATCTAAAACAAGCGACTGCGATTCGCGCACGGCAACTGGAAGTCGCCCACGCGCTCAAGCCGTCGGACTTCGCGCGCTGGTTCACTCCTGAAAACCAGCCCGCCGACCCGGCGCGCATTGCGATCCTTTGCGGCCATCCGCGATCCGGCACCACGTTGCTCGAACAGATTCTCGCCTCGCATCCGCAGGTCGTCAGCACCGATGAAACCGGCGTCTGGCAAAAAGAATTTCTCGATCCTCTGATCCGCCAGCCTGCCAGTGCCGCAGAAGCCGTGAGCGAATTGAACTCGTTCGATGCAGAGCAGATTGCCGCTGGCCGGAGTTCCTATCTGCGCTGTACCGAAGCGCATCTGGCACAAGCCATCAACGGCCGTTTGCTCGTGGAGAAAGACCCCAGCCTCACGCCCGATCTGCCGCTGCCGCTGCGCCTGTTCCCCGAATCGAAGGTGATCTTCCCCATCCGCGATCCGCGCGACATCTGCATCAGTTATTTTTTTACAATCGTCCCGCTCAATTCGATCAGCGGTCACGCGCTTGATCTCAAGTCCACGGCGACATTTTGCGCGCACTCGTTCGAGATGTGGCGGCATTGGCGCGACGCCCTGCCGTGTCCAAAACTGGAGGCGCGCTACGAGCAACTTGTGGCCGATCCACCCGGGGAATCGCGGCGGCTGCTGGATTTTCTCGGCCTCGAATGGGACGAGCGTGTGCTGCGGTTTTATGAAAAGAGTTTCAGCAAGGGCGTGCGCACGCCGACGTATGCCGACGTCGCCCAGCCGATCTACAAACGTGCGAGTGGTCGTTGGAAAAATTACGAACGCCATATCGAGTCGTGCATGGAAATTCTCGAACCCGCTCTCCGTGAATTTGGTTACGCATAAAAACTTCCTCCGGCAATTTGCGTTGGCGGAAATATTTCACATCAGCCCCAACCAATTCGCTCATGCCGGATGAATTGTCCGATTGAGCGATTGCCTGCATCAGGGGCAATTCCTAGACTCCGACAAAACCCATGATCAGCCCCACAACACATGTCTGTGACGATCACGAATCGTTGAGTCGCGCGGCGGCAGAGCGCATCCTTCATTCGCTGGCTCATAAACCCGATTTGCTTTTCTGCGCAGCGGGAGGTTCGACGCCGCTGCAGACGTATCAACTGCTCGCTGCTCATTGCGCAAAGAACCCCGCACTCTTCCGCAAACTCCGCCTGTTGAAATTGGACGAATGGGGCGGCATTCCGATGAACGATCCCGGCACTTGCGAAACGCAGATGCAGGCACTCCTAATTTCGCCGCTGGGCATCAGCCCGGATCGTTACTTTGGTTTCGACAGCAATGCAACCGATCCCGACGCCGAGTGCGGGCGCATCGGAAAACTACTTGAGCGCGAAGGGCCGATTGATGTCTGCGTGCTGGGGCTGGGAATGAACGGTCACATCGCAATGAACGAACCCGCGCCAGTGTTGAAGCCAGCCTCCAACATCGCGCACCTCGCCGATGTCACGCTCGCTCATCCGATGTTGTCGCAAACAAAATCCGCACCGCGCTACGGCATCGGTCTCGGCATGGCCGAGATTCTGGCCTCGCGAGAGATTCTGCTGCTCGTCAACGGAGCGAAGAAGCGCGAGCCGTTGCGAAAACTCCTGCGCCGCGAAATCACGACGGACTTCCCCGCGTCCTTCCTCTGGCTGCATCCCAACTGGACGTTACTCTGCGACCGCGAGGCTGCGGAGGGATTGTAGCGGCGGGCATCCCTGCCTGCCGTGGAGTCAGGCTTCCAGCCCGGCGGAAAGAACCTCACGCACAACCAAGCGCGCCAGTAAGACTCGGAAGCCGCTTGCATCGCCACCTTCATTCCGGGCGGCAGGGATGCACGCCCTCTATGTCAGGCAAGGATGCCTGACGCTACTGCGGTAGCCGCCGCACTTTGCCCGGCGTTTGCGCCTTTCCAGTATCAGCCGCCTTCACTGCGGCAAAACAAATCTCCAGGCTGCGCAGGTTTTCACGCGCGGCGTTAGACGGCTCGCGATCTTCTTCAATCGCGCGCAGCAACTCTCCCATCGTCCCGCGAAATCCATCGTTAAACCATTTCCCTTGGAGCACAGGCCGGGCGAAGCCGCGTTTGGTGAATAACGTGATGTCATGCGCCGCGCAGATCGGGCCGCGCGCGCGCAGCGTCCCTTCCGAGCCGGTGATGACGATGGATTCCTCCGGGCCGAATCGTGAATGGGCATCAAAGTGCAGCGCCGCCGTGCCGCCCTCGAACGCTACCGTGGTGCTGCCAATCATCGGCGGCTTAAGTTGCTGTCCGGGTGCAACCGCGTTGGCGGCGAACACAGACAATGCGTTGCGCCCTTGAAAAAACAGTGCAGCCATGTCGAACCAGTGGATCGCAAAATCGTAGAGCACCACATGATGCACCTTTTCGAACGGCGTGCCGCGAATCCATGTGTGATCCCAGTTCAGATTGATCGCCACGGACTGCACCTCGCCGATCAATCCGCGCTGGATGGCTTGCGAGAGATAGCGGATGTAAGGCGACCAGCGTCCGTTCTGGTTCACCGCGAGTTTCACTCCGCGTTTCTTTGCGAGTGCGACGAGCCGCGCGCCGACATCGAGATCGAGTGCGAAAGGTTTCTGGCTGAGAATGTGTTTGCCCGCGCGGATCGCGTCTTCAATCACCGCCACGCGCGGCACGGGATGCAACGCGATGTCCACCACGTCCACGTCAGCGCGCGCCAGCAGTTCGCGATGATCGGTGAACAGTTCCGCCTTCGGAAAAAACTCCTGTTGCCGTTCGCGCGAAGCGGCCTCGATGCGATCACACAACGCCACCACGTTCCAGCCCGCCGCGCGATACGCGTCCAGATGCGACTTTGTAATCCCGCCGCAACCGATGAGTCCGATGCGAGGCTGATACCGCTTCGGCGACTGCGGCTGATAGTTGAGTTTCGGCGCGGGAAATTCGCGGACAGTTTTTGCGGCGAGATCGTAGTTGCGTTTGGTTGACTTGGGCATGGCGTTAGAAAGTTGTGAACTTGATTAAACATTCACCATCATTCCGATTGAGGCATCTCGGAGAATCCCAAAGGGATTCCATCCTCCAGCCCAGGGTTGCGAGGCACGAGCTACCCTGGGTAGTCGTCCAAATGATATCAACCCTGAAGGGGTTGAATCTCGGCGCGCGAAACGGTGATGCAACCCCGTTGGGGTTGAGAACAAATTTCGAACTCTGACCCAGGGTAGCTCGTGCCTCGCAACCCTGGGCTTTATGATGCAATCCCGTTGGGATTGGAGAATGGCGTTTTTGCGTTGGATCAGTATTGGTGAATCAGCGTTCATGGCCGTTCGGATTTCAACCGACAAGTCTCACCGTCTTCTTCAACTTCGCGCTCAACACCGCGCTGTCCACGATCTGCTGGCCGATGCGCGAAATCCTCGGCGAGAGCGGGCCTTCGGGCGGACAACCCCGGCGGATGCAGTCCACGAAATACTGGATGGGATTCTGAAAGGGCGGTTTCAATTTGTCGCACGGCACGTCTTTGCCCTGCGGTTTCTTCCGCGTTTGCAGGCGCACCGTCGGCTCGAAGTCATAACTGCTGATCGTGCCGTCCTCGCCTTTGAGCACGAAGCCGCACTTGGGCTGCGGCTGATGCGTCCACGGATCGCTGAACGTGGCCCAGCGCGTTTCAAACTTGGATAGCCCGCACGCGTAACGCGCCACGGCGATGCAGTGTTCGTCCACTTCAAGACCGTTCGGCAAATCTGTGATGGCGGTGACTTCGAGCGGTTTGCGGCCTTGATGAAACCAAGTGCCGAGCGTCGTGCCGTAACCCAGATAATCTAGCAACGCGCCACCGCCCTGCGCGCGTTTGTAAAACCAGCTCTTGCGCTTCTTCGCCGCCGTGGGCGTCTTCCCGATCTTGTCCGCGCCGTGCCAGAGCGGGCCGCGATTGCCGTCGTAGTAATGCACCTCTTGCAGCTCGCCGATGCGTCCCTCGGTCAACAACCGATACGCCGTGACGTGACTCGCATACCAGCGCAACGGCCAGTTGATCGCCATCATCACCTTGTTGCGCTTCGCCGCCGCAATCATGCGATCCGCCTCGGCGACCGTGGCGGCAAACGGTTTTTCCACAAGCAAGTTCACGCGATGCGGCGCGACTCGCTCCACATATTCCGCATGACGCGCCGTGGACGGGCAAAGGACGACGAAATCCGGCTTGGACTTTTCAATGCACGCATCCACATCGGTGAACACGCGGTCAGGAGCGATGTTGAAGTTGCGGATCACGTCCGACATGCGCGCCGGCTTGTCATCGCACACGCCGACGATCTCGACATGCGGATGATTCGCCGCCATGCGGAGCAAGTCGCCCATGTGCATGTGATCGAAGTTGATTCCAGCGACTCGGATTTTCATAAAATCAAACTAACGGATCGTCCTCGTCGTCGTCGTTCTCGTCCTCGGCCGCGAAAACAATCCGGGCAACTCGAGGACGAGGACGAGGAAGACGACGAAAATTTGAGCACGCGGTTAACAA
>JANNAO010000425.1:0-7398 GCA_031384405.1 Verrucomicrobiota bacterium
GTTTGCAGAATGTGCGCTGTCTGCAAACCATGCCCCATGAAATACGCCGCTGCATCGAGGCCGTTCTTGCCCTGATGATCCACCACGACCAGCGGACGCGTGTTGGTGCCCTCGGCCATGATCTGCTGCATCACCGGCTGCGACAGCAGAATTGAGCCTTCGATGTGGACGGCTTCAAACTCCTCGCGCGCGCGCACGTCCACGAGCCGCAACGTCGCATCCTGCTTGCGCAACTCAGCCAGTTCCTTCGCGCCGATTAAAATCTTCTCATCCTGCTCGTGGCTGGATTGGATGTGCGCCAACACTTCGGCCACATCGAGATTGCCGTTGCGAGAGCAGACTTGGGCGAGTGTTTCGGTGGGTTGAAAACCACAACTGGCGCAGCCGCCGATATGGTAGCGACGAAACAACGCCCGTTGCGCGCCGGGAAAAATTTCCAGCACCGCGCTCATGGCGGACTCGGATGAAATGGATTCTGTTTGCACGACGTTGTCATCTTGCCGGGAAATCCGAAGCGTGTCCATCCGGCTCGCGTCGGCGCAGGGCTGACGCATACGGGTGTCGAGAAGCGGTTTCCCTCTCCCCTTCCGAAGGGGAGAGGATGAAACTCTCGCACCATTAAACTTTTGCTCGTATGTGTCAGCCCTCCACCAGCGGGCAGGGCTGAAATCCCACCGGCTTGCGCTATTGCACCAACTCCGCGTCGTTCAAGTTCGAGGGCAAGGCGGCGGAGAAGAAGTGAATCCGCAGTTTCCGTGCGCTGCTCCACGAATTTTAACCTTCAAGCGTCTGGCACAACACTGGTAGCTTGCGCGCGTGAGCAATCTAGCCATCGCCGCCGTCAGCGCTTTGCTGGCGACGAATCAGCCCGCTGCCGTCAGCAATCTCGTGCAGACGCAGACTGGGATTTCCATTTCGCTCGCCGCGACGAACGATCCTGTGGAGCTTGAGTTGGACAAACTCATGAAGGCCGACGACGCAGCGCGCGCCGAGGTGGACAAGTGGATCACCGACAACGATGCGTTCGCGGAGAAAGGCGCGGGGTTGACGAGATCCGAAATGCGCCGCCGCATCTCCGAGCGTTTCAAGATCGTGCGGAAGGGTTACGAGGATTTGATCCAGCAACACACGAATCGCGCGGACATCCGTATCGCCTACGCGAGTTATCTTGGCGAAACCGGCGAGGAAGATTTGGCCATCGAACAACTCGAAGCGGCGCGAGCGTTTGAAACCAACAATCCTGCTATCTGGAACAATCTCGCCAATCATTACGGGCACAACGGCAACGTTAAAAAATCCTTCGTCTATTACGCCAAAGCCATCGAACTGGAACCCACCGAGCCGGTCTATTATCACAACTTCGGCACGACGGTGTTCCTGTTCCGCAAGGATGCGAAGGAGCATTACTCCATCAACGAGCAGCAGGTGTTCGACAAGGCACTCGCTCTTTACAGCAACGCGATCCGGCTTGATCCGAAAGATTTCAAACTGGCGGCAGACGTGGCGCAGACGTTTTACGGAATACAGCCGACGCGAACCGACGACGCGTTGCGCGCTTGGACGAACGCGTTTCAACTCGCGAGTGACGATGTCGAGCGTGAGGGCGTTCACGTTCATTTCGCGCGCGTGAAATGGAAGGCGGGGCGGTTCGACGAAGCGCGCGGGCATCTGAGCGTGGTCACGAACGCGCAGAATCTCGAAGTGAAAAGGCGCGTCTTGAGATCGCTGGAGGAAGAGTTGGTAAAACGCGCCAGCACAAACGCGGCGGCGGGAGACGTGAAGAAATAGTCCGTGCGGAGACCAACTTGTCATGGGGCAAAATGAACGCGGACGTATCACGCTGGTGGATACCCTTTCTCTCGCAGCGTTGCTTGTACTGCCGTTGATGGCGTTGCAACGATTCACCGGCGGGCTTCTTTGGGGCAGCATTTACGCCGTGGTGCTGAGTGGTATCACCTATCTCGCGTACGGCTGGGACAAACAACAGGCGCGTGAGAAACAATGGCGGATGCCGGAGGCGAAGTTGCACGTCATGGAATTGCTCGGCGGCTGGCCGGGAGCGTTTCTGGCGCAACGGCGATTGCGTCACAAGTGTTCCAAAGTCAGCTATCAGATTGGGTTTTGGCTGATCGTGCTCGCGTATCAACTGGCTGCGTTTGATTCGTTGCAGGAGTGGAAATGGACGCGGGCGACGCTGGGACAATTTTTCAGATGACGCTCAATCATTCAAAGTCCAGTAGCGGCGGATGTGAGTCCGCTCTAGCTGAAGTCCGAGAATAGTTAGAGCCGACTCACGTCGGCTGCTACGATTCAACCCTCAAACCATCTCCACCACACGCTGCAACTCGGCATCCGTATTGTAGAAGTGCGGCGACAAGCGGATGTAACGTTGCCGCGCGCGATCCATTCGCAACGACGTGACGATGTTTGCATCGAGCAGCTTCTGGTGCAGAGCGGGCAGATCAGCGCCGAGCTTGAAGAAGGTCACGATGCCGGTCGCGCTCTCCATCGGAGCAGTGGCGTTCAAGACGGTGTAGCCCTTAGCTTGAAGCGCGGGGATGAGCCACGAGCGTTTGCGTAGCAGTTCGCGGGCGATGTTATCCACGCCGAGTTCCAAGATCATCTGCATGGCGGCGTTGAGTCCCACGAGACCGAGCAAGTTGTGAGTGCCTGCCTCGAACTTCTTCGCGCCGCTGCGATAGGCGATCTCTTCCGCTGCCACAAAGTTCGGGCAACGCACATTGTGCCAGCCGTACACAGGCGGGTTGAGGTGGGGCTGCAATTCTTTCCGCACATACATGATTCCCGCGCCGCACGGACCGAGCAGCCATTTGTGCGCGTCGGCAGCGAGCATGTCCACATGTTCCATCGTGGTGGGAAATGCGCCGAGCGTCTGGATGCCGTCGAGACAGAAAAGAATTCCGCGCTCACGCAGCATCTTGCCGATGCTCGCGTGATCAAGCCGATAGCCGCTGACGAAATGACAAGACGCAAGCGCGACGAGCTTCGTGCGTTCATCCACCTGGCCGATGACATCAACCGGTCGGATCACGCCCAGACCGCGCGTGTTGAGCAGGCGCACTTCCACGCCTTGCGCGGTGAGCGCCATCCACGGATAAACATTGGACGGATAATCATCGTGATAGATGAGTACGTTGTCGCCTTTGCGGAACTTGAGTCCGCTCGCGAACAAACTCAGCGCGAGCGACGTCGGCCCGACGAACGCCACTTCTTCGTCCTGACAATTCAACAACTGCGAAGCGAGCTTGCGTCCTGTTTCAAGGATGCCGGGATAGATGATGGACTCCTGATCGCCAGCAGCAGCGGCGTGCGCGTAATCCGCCACCGCCTGCGCCACGCGATGCGGCAACGGACAATCCCCGGCGTGCGCGAGAAAGATTTTGCTGCGGACGACGGGGAATTCGCTGCGGCGCAATTCTTCGTTCGTCAGGATGTCTTGAATCGTCATGCGCCGATGCTACGCGCGCCGGGCGAACGTGGCAAACCCGTGTGTGCCTCTGGTGTGTGACTGGAAGTGTCGCGTACACGGGAGGATCGTCCTCGTTCTCGTCGTCGTCGAATTCCAACAAAAAAGTCGAGGAAGAGGAAGAGGACGAGAACGACGACGAGGACGAAAGGCGAGCGGCACTTTCAACACACCCGCAGAAATCCGAAGCGCGTTTTCTCCGTTGAGCAAACAGTGCGACGCAATCATACTCGCCGCGTGACTCACTCCCGAAAATTTATTGCTGCGCATCGCTCCGACCATGAGCAATAACAACCCCACGCTCATCCGCGTCGGCACGTACGGCACGTTCAACGGCGTGCGCTATCGCGTGGCGGGACGCTTGGTGATGGGCATGGAGTTGGATGGCGAACGTTACTTCTGGAATGAATTCAATCTCGTCAGCGATGCTGGCGAAACTGCCACGCTCGTCCACGAAGAAGGCGAACACGGCATCGAGTGGCGCATGTTCGTCCTGTTCGAGCCGGAGTTTCCGCTGTCCGCTTCGGAAGCTGAATCCAAGCGCGTGGGTGATCGGATCAATCTCGAGGGAACACACGTTCGCATCTCGCTCGTGGATGAATCCCGCGTGTATCACATCGAAGGTGACGCGCCGGAGGGCGTGGAATTGGGCGACGCAGCGAAATACTTCAACGCGCAATCCGGCAGAGACATGATCGTTGTGAGCTGGACGGGCGATGAAGTGGAATACTATCGAGGTAAAGATTTGGACGCTGGACTCGTAGCGGCGGCGTTCAACATCCGCAAAGCGGGGTTGTCCAACTTCGACGCGCCAGAAGGCAGCAGTTTTTTCTCGTCTGGTTCGGGCGACTATGGCGAGTCGGGGATTTCGATGGGCACATTGAAGGTCGTCATGGCCATCCTGATCTTCGCCGGAATCTTCATTGGCGTAAAAACATGCGGATCGCCTCGGTCTCCGAAACCGTTGACGAAAATCTCCGCGCCTGCGTTGCGATTGAAGGCTGGCGACACCGGCAAGCTCGACGAAAAGTCCTGGCGTGTTCAGGGCCACGCTGTCGTTGAGATCGCGCGCACAGGCCGACTCCACGAACGCCACGAGTATTCGCTCGCAGATACGGACGGCAACCTCGCGCTGTTGATCTGCGGTCTGGAAGCGAACGACAAGAATTGGCTGTTGCTGTCGCCGGTTGATCCCATTCTTGCGCCCACACCAGCGCAAGCCGCCGAACTTCGTGTGGGCCAAACCAACAACGTGGACGGCTTGGACATGCAGATCACCGATGTGTTTCAATCCATCGCGCGCCCCACCGCTCTCTCCGGCTTGCCCGATCTCGACAATAACGATATGCGCTTCGGACTCATTGGCCGCGCCAGTTACTCCACCATGCTCATCCGCTGGAACGCCACGACGATCCAGTTCTATCGCGGAAAACAAATCGCCGCCACGGAAGTCGCAACGGCGTTTGGAGCGCGATAGTTGAGTTGAACCGATCTTCGATTTTTAATTGTGCCGATGCATCGAAAATTCCCGGCTATGCTCTCCGGCACTTCAACCAAGTATGGAACTGCCCGACTTGATCGCGCTGCTCGATCACTTTCAACCCCGCCTCCGTGAGGCAGCGCAGCAGATCGGACGAGTGATACATCTGGCTGTTGCCATTCGCGATGCAGGTGAAGTAGAGCGAGGTCTGTTGCAGACAGAACGCCGCCGTCTTGTTCGGCTGACGATCCCAGAACAGCTCCAAAATGTGCAGCGTGCCGTTGTCGCTCAACGCAGCAGTGGCACGGCGCAGGATGGAAACAATCTGCGCTTCGGAAAAACAATCGAGGAACTGGCTCATCCAGACTGCGTCTTGTCCGCCGGGCAACGGCTGTGATTCGTCCAACATGTTCACACCGCAAAAATTCACGCGCGATTCAAATCCATTTTCCTTCATCGTGGCGCGAGAGAAATTCAGTTGCTGCGGAAGATCAGCGATGGTGATGCGCACGTCGGCATTGTGCTTCAAACATTGCAACGCCCAGCGTCCCGTGTTGCCGCCGACATCCATCAACGTCTTCGGCTTGTCGGCGAACACCAGCGGCAGCGCGGCGGGAAACGCCTGATCAGAATAGTAGTGATCGAATGCCAGCCAGCTTTTCTGCGCGTGCGACGGCAAGGATGACAACCCTTCGTAGAACGTCGGCCAGTCGCCCAGCGTTTTCAGTCCTTCAGGTTTTCCCGTGGTAATGGATTTATCCAGATCAAACAACCCGCGATAACAGATGTCGTGAACCACATCCATGTTCACGCGCGTCATCGGATCGCGCAGCATGAAGTAACCGAGTTTGGTGAGAGTGAAGCGGCCATCGTTCAAGCAGAACAATCCGATGCCGAGGCCGGATTCCATCAACACCTTCACGCCGTAACGCGGCAGATTGCAGCCCGCCACGATCTCCGCCAACGCAAGCCCGCGCGGGCCGCTTTTCTGGACAAGTTCCAACACGCCTGCGTCCCGAAGGATGCGGCACGTCTGGAAAACCACGGGCGCAAACGCGATGCGTTGCGCCTCACACTTCGCGTCGAAAGCGGATTGGTCGTCCGTGGAAAAGAAATTCTCTGGCGCACTCGGCGCGGGTGGAATCGTGGGCAACGGTCTTGATGGCGTGCTGGAAATGGTCGCCAACGCCCGCAGCGCACGGTCTGCCTGCGCGACGTAGGGATTGGATTTGTCCCACACATAGCCCGCCAACACGGAGCAGATTTGCGACATCACGCCAGGATTTCGCTGCGCCGCAAACAGCACGGTCGGAAACTTGTCGTCATACCACGCGGTGACGTAGGAGCGAAATGTGTTCACGCCTTGCATCACGTAATCCGCGTAGTCCGCCTGCCAATCCACCGCCTCGCCGCGCAGTTGTCGCGCCGTCACCTGAGCCGCGCGAAGACCGGATTCCATCGCCAGCGTCACGCCGGAACTGAAGATCGGATCGAGAAACTCGGTGGAGTTTCCCGCGAGGGCGAATTGCGGGCCGAACAGTTTTTTGACCGAGCACGCGAAACCCTTGATGCGTTGCGGCGGGAAAACAATCTGCATGTCGCCGAGCCGCGCCGCCGTGTTCGGCTCGCTCATCAGGATGGCGCGCAACTGCGCTTCGGCGTCTCCGGGATACTTCGCCAGAAATTCCGGCTCCGCCACCACGCCAACACTCGTCTTGCCGTTGGAGAACGGAATGATCCAAATCCACGCGCCGCCCTTGTGCATACAGACCCAGATTTTTCCTTCGTCACGACCTGCGGGACGTTTGTCTCCCGTGACGTGTGTGAAAAGAGATTCGCGCACCGGATAGTTCGATGGAGCTTCGAGATCGAGCAGGCGCGGCAACACGCGACCGTAGCCGCTGCAATCGAGAACGAATCGCGCTGTGACTTCGCGCTTCGAGCCGTCGGCCTGATCGAGCGTCACCTCGGCGTGGTTGTTGGTGAAATTCACCGCCGACACACCGTGACCGTAAAGAAATTTCACACCGCGCGCCGCCACTGTGTCTGCGATGGTCTGATCAAACTCCGCACGCGGAACGTGGAACGTGTATTTCCAGCCGTCACCCGCCTGATTCGCGAAATCAAAATCGCAAATTTGTTCGCCGCGACGAAACACCGCGCCCGTCTTATGGATGAAACCGCGCGCCTCGACCGCTTCCAGCAAGCCGACCTCTTTCAGCAAATCCATCGTGCGAGGCAGCAAGCTTTCACCGATGACGAAGCGCGGAAAATGTTGTTTCTCGACCACGAGCACGCGAAATCCGTCGCGATGCAAACTCGCCGCCGCCACCGCGCCCGCCGGGCCAGCGCCGATGATCAGAACGTCAGTCTCGGTGGGTTTCATTTTAGTTGGAGCAGCAAAATAGTGGGACAGGCGTCTCGCCTGTCC
>JANNAO010000475.1:0-8078 GCA_031384405.1 Verrucomicrobiota bacterium
CTTCCGCCGTCACGCCGCCCCACGGCCAGGCTTCGCCCACGCAGAGCAATCGCCCCGTCCGCGCCACGCTCGCGATGACCGTATCCGTATCGAGCGGTTTCACCGAACGCAAATCCACGACCTCGACTTCCCACCCCTCGCTGAGGAGTTCGGCGGCGGCAGCCAAAGATTCATGCACCATCGCGCTGTAAGTCACGAGCGTCAGATCGCGACCGACACGGGCGATGCGAGCCTTGCCCACGGGCAACGCTTCTGTCGGCAGCGCGTCGGCCTTGAGATGGTAATAAAGAAATTTGTGCTCGCAGAAAATCACCGGGTCATCAATCGCCACCGCTTCGAGCAACATGCTATAAGCGTCTTCAACAGTGGCTGGTGTGAGAACCACCAGTCCGGGATAGTGCGCGTAGATCGCTTCCATCGTCTGACTGTGAAACGGACCGCTCCCCGCCGTGCCGCCACAGGGAAGCCGCACCGTGATCGGACAGGAGATGTTCGTGCGCCAGAACATCGTCGCGGCTTGATTGACGATCTGGTTGAACGCCACCGTGGAAAAATCTGCGAACTGCATTTCCAGAATCGGCCTCATGCCTTCGAGAGCCGCGCCGATTGCCAGCCCCGCCATCGCGTCCTCAGCAATCTGCGAATCCAACACACGTCCCGGAAACTCTTTCGCCAAACCTTTAGTGGCCTTGAATGCGCCGCCGAACGCGCCGACATCCTGTCCGTAGATGAACACGCGCGGATCATCGCGCAGTGCCTTGGCCTGCGCTTCGCGGATGGCTTCGAGATAGGTGATGCTCATCGGGGGAAAAGTCTAAGGGCTAAAGTCTGAGGCCTAAAGTCGAAGGACAGACGCGCGCAGTCGTTTTGGAGTGCGGCGACTTGTCGCCGCTTTTTCCGCTTGGACGACTTGTCGTCCAAGCAGCACCGCGTCCAGCGGTGCGCCGGATGTTGCAGGACGTTCACGCCACGGCTGAAAACTGGGAGTGTATTGATCACTCGACGAGCCGCTGCACGCGGCTCTGCTGGAGCGACAAGTCGCTCCAGCACCAAAAGCGGCGACAAGTCGCCGCACTCCAAAGCGCGCTCGTCACTGACGCGCCGTGGGAAGCGTTGTGGCAGTTGGTTATTCATTTCCCTCCAAAAGATTTTCGGTGGAAAGTGCGGCCCAATAATTTTCGGCGAACGGATCGGGTCCGGGTTCACGTTGGGCGGCAGTGGTGGCCTCTTCAACTTTTTGAACAGCCTCGGAACGCCATTTGGCAAGCGTGGCAACGTCCGCCCAACTTTGTTGCGTGAGATAAGTTTCGGCCAGCTTCATGCAATCGCGTCCGAGATCAGACGCTTTCAACTTAGGTTCGATGTAATGAGCGTCGTCATGTTCGCCGTGACCGCAGAGGCGGAGCAGATTCGCAACGACGAGTTGCGGGCCTTCACCAGCGCGGGCGCGGGCGATGGCTTCGCCAACAACTTTCAGACACGCGCTCAGATTTGTTCCGTCCACCTCGTAGCCGGGAATGCCGTAGCCCACCGCGCGGTCTACGAGTGAACGACACGCGAACTGCCGCTCCGTTGGCGTGGAGTAAGCGTATTGATTATCCGCCACGACCATGACGAGCGGAAGTTTTTCAACCGCTGCCTGATTCATTGCTTCATGGAACGAACCGGTGGAGGTTGAACCATCGCCGCAGCAAGCAACGCCGACCGTGCCTTTGATGCCGCGCATCCGACGCGCGAACAACCCGCCGTTCACCACAGAAATCATCGCGCCCAGATGGCTGATCATCGCAAGCTGCCCTTCCTTCGGGCGACCGCGATGGATGTTACCGTCGCGACCACGCATCGGTCCGAGCGACGAACCGAGGAAAGTTCGCGCCGCGTCGAGAACAGATTCGTTAAAAGCAAGTCGGCCAGCCATATCCCGGATGAGCGGCGCAAAAATATCTCCTTCACGCAATCCCACGCCGATGGAAACGCTCAACGCTTCCTGCCCACGACCAAGAAAAACGCCGCCGAGAATTTTTCCCGCGCGATAAAGGCTGGCGAGTTTGTCATCCAGAACGCGCGCCAGCAGCATGAAGCGATACGCTTTGATGTGAAGATCACGCGTGGCAGAAACGTCTCCGGCAGATTGGGGTTCGATCACCGCTTGAACCATGCGTGAAAGTTACGACGCCGACGCTCGCGGGCGCAACGATTCTTTCGCAGATCGGAAAAACTTCTCACCCCATCTTACAGGGGGATCGGTGTAAAAAAGATCAGCGTTACGGTCGAGAATCGCTCCGGGCGGCAAATCCGTCACACCATCGGATGAGAACAGGAGATCACTTCGCCGCCGCCAACTCGGTTTCGCAGGCATCCTTGCCGCAACCGCAGCCGCTTTCTTCCTGATCGCTGAAATCATGCGCGTCCCAGTCGGGATCAAGGCCGAGGTCTTTGAGCATCTGCAAATCTTTTTCCACCGGCTGATTCAGTGTGGTGAGATAATTGCCGACCATCAATGCGCTCGCACCGGCCATGAAGATCATGCTTTGAGCGTCGCGCAGATTCATCGTGCGCCCACCGGCGACCATGATTTCCTGGCGCGGCAGAATGAAACGGAAGCACGCGATGGTCTTGAGGATTTCCATCACGGGCAGGCGCGGTTTCTCGGCGAACGGCGTACCAGGAATCGGATTCAGGATGTTGATCGGAACAACGTTCGCGCCGATCTCTTTGAGCGTGAATGCGAGGTCGCAGCGGTCTTCGCGCGTCTCGCCCATGCCGATGATGCCGCCGGAGCAAATCTTGATGCCCGCTTTCTTCAAGTAACCAATCGTCTCCAACCGCTCCTCAAACGAATGCGTTGAGCAGGTCTGCGGAAAAAAGCGGCGCGAGCTTTCGAGATTGTGGCCGTAACACTCCAGCCCGGCGTCTTTCAAACGATCCGCAACCTTCTGGCTTTTGATAAGGCCGAGCGATGCGTCGGGCCGCGTCTTGCCGCCCGCTTTTAATTCAGCGATGCGGTCGCAGACTTCATCGAGCATCGGGCCTTCGTTCAAACCTTTCCATGCAGCGACGAGACCGACAGCGGTGACGTGGTTTTGATTCGCCTCCGTCGCGGCTTCATCCACCGGCTCTGGATCAACGAAGCCATACTTGGGCGAGCCAGTCTGGAAATGCGCGGACTGCGCGCAGAAGCTGCAATTCTCCGAACACGATCCCGCCTTGGCGTTCACGATGGAGCAGAGATGAATTTTGTTACCTTTGAAATGCTCGCGGATGCGATTCGACCACGAGAGTAGATCAAGAATGTCCGCCGAGGTTTCGAGGTTGAAGAGGAACAGTGCTTCGTCGCGAGAGACACGCCCACCGCCAAGAACTCGTTCGCCGAGTCCGGCAATGCGTTGATGGTTTGTCGCGTCAACAGTTCGTGTTGTCATCGTTGACAGATTAACGAGAGCGATTGCAGGCGCAAGCCTGGTCGTGAACATCGGAGAAAAAATTGTCGCCGCCACTTACGTGAAGCAGCGTTTTGGGTGGCGTGCGGATGATCCTGCATTGACCTCACGCGGCATGAGCGCGCGAGGGAGAATGCGTCGGGGTCATCGAGCGGCGATCCACCAACATCGGCAACACGATGTCGTAGTGTTGCTCCTGAAACCGCAGGACGATCTGCATGTCCGCGATCTTGTGCGAGGCGCAGAACTCGATGGCCTGTGTGGAACTCAGGAACTCCATCGCATCCAAGGTGTCGTGAGTCGTGACACCGATGTCTTTGAGATAGAGACCGGATTCTTTGTGTTGAAGCAGAACTTTCATTTACGCGGCGGTAATTTGGTTTCTGGTTTCAACCGAAACTCCCTCCACCCACTACTAATTGTGGGTGAACTCGGCTGGTGTCGCCACTAATAGTGCAAATCTCCCGTTCAGGTGCAACGACTATTTTTGAGGAATTTCCCTATCCACCCGGAACGCTGCGTTCACGCGGCAGCAGTGCGCATTGCCATATTGATACCTTCTCGTGAGGTTTGGGACGGCACTCCGGTGGCAGATTGATGCGCTTAACAACCGGACTCATTGAATTGGTTCTCCACTGTTTTCGGTGGCGAACGGAATCACCAACACACGGGCACTCATTCCAAAATCGAACAGCCAGCGATTGCGAACGGGATCACGTAATGCGCTGATGAAGACGGTGGGGATTACAAAATGTCCGAATGTGAGCCAGTCTGCGCCAATGAAACTCCCGCCACGTCATTGGACACTGCCCCCGTGCAAATGTTGACACCCGGAGACAGTTTTGAAACTCCCAACAGGCACTTGTAAATTCCCAAAGCGGCTTTGGGAGTTAACAGGCGAACGGTGTAAGTCACCAATGTGTCTTTGGTAGTTCCCAAACTGGCGATGTGAATTTACAACGCGCGTGTGGTATCTCAACCGCGGTCAAAGGGAGTCAACAAGACCACGATATGATTTACCGAACAAGCAAAGTGAATCACCACCGTGAAGTTGGATGGCCTTGTCCCGGAGTTGTTGGCTACCACTCGCTGAATTCAAGCTTTCACTTTGGGCTGCGAACTTCTAGCTTTTCGCCGTTGCTTCACCGTTCAACAAACTGACTCGAAACTTATCTACTAATAATTATGGCAGCCGATACATCCGTTGTTAAACCCGTCGAAGCGCCGCCACTCGCGCCGCTCACCGTCAAAAACAAACTCGCCCCCACGCCCAAGGCCGCGCCGAAGTATTCGGTGAAGGTCAAGAACGCGGCAGGTGTGGAAGTCACGCTCGCTGATCCGCGCGCCACGCGGGCGCTCGTCGCGTTGATGGATGTTCACGCGGTCGTCGGCGGTGCGGCGTGTCACTGGGGCGGCCCGGCGGCGTTCGCGGAAATGAACGCGGCCATTCACGGCATCATGTTCGACACGCAAGGCAAGCAATGGCACGAGGCGTTCAATTACATCAACGACGCCGGCCACGCGGAGAACGGTGTGTATGCGTTGCGCGCCCTCTACGGTTTTGACGGTATGACGTTCAATACGCTCAAGGGTTTCCGCAGCATCGCCAGCAAACTCACCGGCCACGGCGAGTCACATCTAAACCCTGAGGGCGTGCTGATGAGTAACGGCCCGCTCGGATCCTCGCTCCCGCAAGCGCAAGGTCTCGCCATCGGCGACAAAATTGCGAAGCGCGACCGCGTCACTCTCTGCGTCGTCAGTGACGGCGCGAGCATGGAAGGCGAAGCCAAGGAAGCGTTCGCCGCAATTCCCGGCCTCGCTGCGAAGGATCGCGTGAATCCGTTCGTGCTGCTCATCTCGGACAACGACACGAAGCTCTCCGGTCGTATCACGAAAGATTCCTTCTCAATGCAGCCGTCGTTTGCCGCCATGCCCGCGCTCGGCTGGAACGTCATCGCCGTTCCAAACGGAAATAATTTGCAGGAAATTTATCTCGCCATCGAGAAAGCCATCGCTGCCGCGAAGTCGAATCCGAAACAGCCTGTTTGTATCATCGCGAAAACGGTGAAGGGCTACGGCATCAAGGCGACGGAAGAAAATTCCGCCGGTGGTCACGGCTTCCCGCTCGCGAATGGCGAGAAGATCGTGGACTGGATGACGGAGTTGTTCAAAGGCGACACCGTTCCCGCCGACTTGGCGACATGGGCGCAATCTCTCCGCACCGATTGGGAAAAGAAGGAAGCCGACAAGAAAGCCAAAGCTGACGCTGCGGCTGCATCCGGTGTGGTTGCTCCCGCGAAGCCGAAGACCGACAAAGTGCAGGCCGGTCTCGCCAAAGCCGCCGTGCGCGCCGCGCAAGAAGGGTTGCCGGTTTATTCCGTCTCGTCCGACGTGCAAGGCTCGACCGGCATCAGTTTGTTCCAGAAAAGTTTTCCAGAACGCTTCATCGAAGTCGGCATCGCGGAATCGAACATGATCAGCACCGCCGCTGGTTTATCGAAGTCGGGTTTCATTCCCATCGTGGATACGTTCGGCCAGTTTGGTGTGACCAAGGGCAATCTCCCGCTCACGATGGCCGCGCTCTCGCAGTCGCCCGTCATCGCGATGTTCTCGCACGTCGGCTTCCAAGACGCAGCGGACGGCGCATCGCACCAGGCCACAACTTATTTCGCGGCGACCAGCGCGATCCCTCACACCGTCGTCATTGCACCGAGTTGTTCGGACGAAGCCGAGTCGTTGATGTATCAAGCCATCAAACAATTCGCCGCCGACCGCGCGGCGGGCAAGGACGGCAACAGCTACCTCTTCTTCGTCGGACGCGAAAATTATCCACTGACATGGATTGAAGGTGCAAAGTATCCGTGGGGCAAGGCGCAGGTTCTCTCCACCGGCAGCGATGTCGTGTTGATCGGCTGCGGCGTGTTGGTGAACAAAGCGATTGAAGCCGGAAAACTTCTCGCGGCAAAGGGTGTCAAAGCCACCGTCATCAGCAATCCGTTCGTGAACCAAGTGGACCTCGAAACCATCGGCGCGGCGGTGAAAGCCTGCGGCAAAGTTGTGACCATTGAGGATCATCAAGTCCTCGGCGGCATGGGCGCGCAGGTTTCACACGCGCTATCCAACGCGGGCATCGCGCACACCGTGAAGTCGCTCGGCATCAACAACGAGTTCGGCCAGTCCGCGTATCTCGCGGAAGAACTCTACGTGAAGCACGGGCTCACCGCGCCGAAGATGGCGGAAGCTGCGTTGAAGTTGCTGGGCAAGTAATAGTTTGGGCGCGGCGACTTCTCGCCGCTTTTTTCTGCCGGGACGACGTGTCGTCCCGGCAGCACCGCGTGCAGCGGCGTGCAGTTCCGCAGCGAACCGTTTGAGGCGATGAGATGCGCGGGTGTCAGGCAGACGCTGGCGCGGGCTGGTGGGGCAAACTCTACAAGGAGAACGGTCGCGCGCTGCTTTCAAACAAACCGTGCGGCGCGTTCGTGAAGACGAATGATTGGAACACTTACGAAATCCTCGCCGTCGGCAGCAAGATTCCCACAGCGATCAATGGTCATCTATGCACGGACATTGACGACCCAAAATGGCGATGCGCGGCATCACCGGCTTGCAGGTTCACTCCGGCGGCCCGACGAAAGTGCGGTTCAAAAGGTTTGAGTTGGAACTGAATCCCAGGTTTGAATTGAAGACGGCTTGATAGTCTCTTTCAAAATTGTAGGGCACGACGTAAGGAGTGCAGCACCGGAACGACTCGTCACCTCGTCGCCTACAAAGTTAAAAAATTTTCGCGCCGACTGGATATTTGTTTCGGCTTGAAGCCAACACCCTTGCCAGATAGCTTTGGCGCGTGGTCGCTGATGGTGTCGAAGGTCAGATCAGTCGAGTTACTTGATGAACCCATCGCGCAACAGTTTCCTCACACTTTAGCCAGTGTAGCTCAGTGGTAGAGCAACGGTTTTGTAAACCGTCGGTCGTCGGTTCAATCCCGACCACTGGCTCCATCTTCAATCAGTTTCCCTGAGTAGTAGTCGTACTGGATATCTCCAACGTCTCTGCGCGCGTGTGCGGCGCGTCTTCTTCCGCGTCCACGGGATTGGCCATCGGCGTTTCAAGACTGTGCATCGGCGTTGTGCCCGTTTCAGTCACGGGCAGTTCATTCTGCTTGTGGAATTTCACGCTCACAATCTTGCTCACGCCGTGTTCTTCCATCGTCACGCCGTAAAGCACGTCCGCCATGCCGATGGTGCGCTTGTTGTGCGTGATGATGATGAACTGCGAGTGATCAATGAACCGTTGCAACACGCGGATGAAGCGGTTGATGTTCGATTCGTCCAGCGGCGCGTCCAACTCGTCCAGCACGCAGAACGGACTCGGCTTCACCTGGTAGATCGAGAACAACAGCGCTACGGCGGTCATCGTCTGTTCGCCGCCGGACAGCAGCGTGATCGTCTGCAACTGCTTACCCGGAGGTTTCGCCACGATATCAATGCCCGATTCGAGCACGTCGTTTTCGTCCGTGAGAATCAAATCCGCTTTGCCGCCGCCAAAAACTTCGGTGAACATCAGGCGGAAGTTGTCGCGAATCTGCGTGAACGTCGTCAGGAACATCTCCTTCGTCTGCGTGTTGATGCGGTTGATGAC
>JANNAO010000274.1:0-4096 GCA_031384405.1 Verrucomicrobiota bacterium
CCCGTCCCCGGGCGCAGCAATGTTCAATGGACGAATGGCATCCGATGTTGGTGAGTCCTCAGAAGAATCACGCTGCTGCGCCCGAGGACGGGCGCACTCCGCAAGCAACACATCCAACGCGCATCGCTCCACGCCAAGAAATGTTTTCAACTCTTCGATCCGCTTGCGCGCCGAGTCATCCACAAACGCCTCGCGCTCGCGCACCGCTGCAATCATCAGATTCTTCGGCGTATGTTCACCGCCGACAAACTCCATGATCTTCGTCTGATAGCCGGCCCATTCCAGAAACAGCGCGCGCAATCCGTCCGTGGCCCACTCCGCCATGCGCTCTTCCATCAACCCGTGCCGCAACACCGCTGCGAGCGGCTCAGGCTTGCCGAGTTGCGGACGCAGTTCCTTATGACAACACGGAGCGACCACGATCAGTTTCGCACCAAGTTCGATGCCGCGTTTGATCGCATCATCCGTGGCCGTGTTACACGCGTGCAATGCGATGAGCGCATCGAGCGGTGGAAGTTTGACGGAAGCAATATCGCCTTGAATAAACTCCAGGCCATTCGCGCCGATCTGCTTGGCGAGTTTGTTTGTGGTGTTGACCAAGTCGGCACGCGATTCAACACCTGTGACGCGCACCGGTTGTTTCTGAAGTCGCGCGAACAGATGCCACAAGCCGAACGTGAGATAGCCCTTGCCGCAACCCATGTCGGCGAAGTGTAGCGGAGAACTCCGTTCTGGTGCGTCGGCGTTTGCTCCAGTCCAACCACAGTCTTTCGCCAGATGCGACACGATTTCCAAGTAATGATTGATCTGCCGATGCTTGTCCGCCATGGACGCACGCACGCGACCATCGCGATCTAGGATTTCCAAACCGTGCAGCCAATCCGCCGCGCTCGAATCGAGAACGCCCGCAGATTTCTTATCGTGATCTTGCGAGACCAACTGTGTCTCGGACGGTTTATGATCCACCAAACGCGCCACGCCTGCCTCGTTGGAAATGAATTGCCAGTCGCGAGTCGTAGTGCAGAGCAACGCGCTGCGGAACGCGTCGCCGAGTTGTTCCTTCAACCAACCCGCCACCTGCGGCATGAGAAGATTCTTGGTCATGTCCTGAGTCGAGTTTCGCAACGTGAGCGACAAGTGCGCAGTGCCACGCAGCCGGACGAGACGCGCCATGATTTTTTGCGGCAACTCTTTTCGGACGGGCCGCGACAACACAAGACGGATGAAAGTTCCGTCGGCGAGTGCGGCGGAAGTTTTCCGCGCGAAGTTTTCTGCTAATTCAGGATTGGTCACGTTCGGAGAAATTATGCGCAGCGACTGACAGCGTTGCGAGCCAAAGCTTGTCTGCCGGAGCGTGGCGCAAAATTATCTTGAGACGCCGCGCCATCCAGCTTACGAATCGCTCATGCCAATCCATCTTCCACCGGTTTCGCGTCGGGCGTTCTTACGTCGCGCCT
Source organism: Verrucomicrobiota bacterium (assembly GCA_031384405.1). GTDB lineage: Bacteria > Verrucomicrobiota > Verrucomicrobiia > Limisphaerales > JADLHS01 > JADLHS01. The sequence goes on from JANNAO010000274.1 coordinate 1,458, forward strand.
TGCTCGCGGGCGCGGGTTTCGCGTTGACGCCGCAACTCTCCGCCGCCATGCGTCGCACGGACGCCAATTCCTGGGCGTTGCTCGCGGACACACACATCGCTGCTGATCCGGCTGCGGTGAAGAGCAAGGTCGTGATGGCCGATCACTTCAAGACCGTGGCGCGAGAGGTTGTTGGATTGCCGCAACGTGCGGCCGGAGTTTTTGTGGTGGGCGATTGCGCGCTCAGTTCCGGCGAGCGCGGCGAATACGAACAACTCACGGGCTTGCTTGATCCGTTGCGCGACGATGGATTGCCCATTCACCTCGCGCTGGGGAATCACGATCATCGCGAAAATTTCCGCGCGGTTCTCGAAACAAAATTTGCCTCGCGCCACCCCATCGCGGACAAGCATGTCGCACTGGTTCAATCGCCCTCGGTGAATTGGTTCATGCTGGATTCATTGGAGAAGACGTTGCAGACGCCCGGTTCGCTTGGCGCGGATCAATTGCATTGGCTGGCTGAAACCCTCGACGCGAACCGCAAGAAGCCCGCTGTGATTCTCGTGCATCACAATCCCGGCACGGATGGAAAAATCGGTGGCTTGAAGGATACAGACGCGCTCATGGAAATCATCCGCCCGCGACGGCAGGTCAAGGCGTGGTTCTACGGGCACACACACAACTGGAAAGTGTCGCAGGATGACTCCGGCATCCATCTCGTGAATCTTCCGCCCGTGGCCTACATCTTCCGTGAAGGCGATCCGTCCGGCTGGATTCACGCCACGACGCATCGCGATGGCATGAAGTTGGAGTTGCGGGTGATTGATCCGGTGCACAAGGCGCAGGGACAGATCGTGGATTTGAAATGGCGCGCGGCTTGATCATACATCAGAGGCTCTTTCAAAACTTGTAGGACCCGACGTAAGGAGTGCTTCTACGGAACGACTCATTACTTCGTCGCCTACAGTTTTGAAAGAGCCTCATCAGAAACTTTTTTCTGGTCACGGTTTCGCCGGGTGCATAGCCTCGGTTCACCAACGCAACCAACTTGAGCTTTTATGGACATCATCTTCAACTGCCCGAAATGTGAACAAGAACTCGCCGTGGACAGCACGGGGTCAGGTTCAGAGATCAATTGCCCGTCCTGCTCGGAGAAAATCGTGATCCCCGCCGCGCCCGCCGCGCCCTCTGCTCCCGTGGGTGCTGTCGCATCCACGACCAACGATCCCACGAAAATGGCGGCGAGCACCATTCACACGTCCGCAGCCGCCAAAATCGAGATGCACCTCAAGGTGCCGGTTCACGCCAGCAAAACCGTCGAACCACTCATCGAAAAACCCAAGACCACGCTGGAAGTCGCCGCCAAGGAATCCGACAAAAAGATGCGCGTCAAAACCATCCGCCACACCGATTGTGTCGAGGTGGGGCATGATCGTTTTGACGAAGTGGTAACGGCGTTTCTCCAGAAAGTCGGCGAACCAAACATCGTCAGCATCACGCCGATGACCTACACGCACATCGAGATCGGCACCCAAAAACTCGTCACAGACTACGCGGTGATGATCGTCTATCGCGGGTGAACTTTGGTCAGGTCTTCCTGAAATCCTGCACGCTCGCCACGAAGTCGTCCGGCACGCCGAAGTCGAACCGTTGCGCTCCCAACATCTCCAGAGCGAGATAACCTTCACGTTGCCGTTGGATTTCCTGCGCGCGGGTGAGTTGGAATTCGCCGTTGTCGCGCACGTTGTCGCGGATCATCTCGCCAAGGATTTCGTAGATCGAAGGCGCAAGCAGGTGCATCCCAAACCAGCCAAGCCATGTCTCCGCTGGCAGATCATTGACGTGAAGCTTTTCCCGCGCGACCGCTGTGGTGGGTTTCTCGACAATGAGTGAGATGTCTATCAATCGGTTGTTTTCTGCTCGCCGCTTTCCGGCAATTGTTCCGTAACCTTTGAGATGATCAGCGTTGATGCGGTTCACTGCGGAAACACTTTTGCCACCGGAAACTTTCACCATGTCTGCTAGTTCGCGGTAGGGCGAAACAGGTTTGCCACGGAACAAGTGATCGCCGAGGCCGAGTAAAACCATCTCGCCGCCAGCGAATGACTTCGTCTGAAACACCGCGTGGCCGTAGCCTTCCTGTTGCGTTTGCACGGCGAAGCAGACACGCTTGGCAAAGCCGCGCATCTGTTCGGCCTCGCGAAGCAGTGCGGGATATTTCTCCAGACGCTTGAGATACGCATCGTCTGGACCGCGCAGATAGCGGCGCACGGTTTCATCTTCGCCGGGTTGCACAATGATGCAGATTTCCTCGATGCCTGCGGCTTCGAGTTCCAGCAGATGATAATGAAATAGCGCGCGCGCGATACCGTCCGGCCCGACGACGGGAAATAATTCTTTCTTCACCGCGTGCGATGCGGGAAAATGCCGCGTGCCAAGACCAGCGATGGGGATGACAGCTTTGCGAACGAGATGGTTGCTCAACATAATCTAAGCGTGGGTGTGAGGGTTGTTGGATGGATGGATTGTTGGATAACTGGTTAAAGGTTGAACGAGGGTTCTTCGCTGTTTTCGGTGGAGCCACGAAATAAAAAGCGTGGGCTGAAATGCCTCCCTCTCCCCTTCGGAAGGGGAGAGGGATTGAGGGTGAGGGGAAATGG
>JANNAO010000550.1:0-12956 GCA_031384405.1 Verrucomicrobiota bacterium
TTTTGATTTTGTAATTTTAACGAACTTCGTGTCTCTCAATAATTGCGCGCGTCTTCGGCCCAGTTCACCACGTTCCAGAATGCTTTGAGATAATCAGCACGCTTGTTCTGGTATTTGAGGTAGTAGGCGTGTTCCCAGACATCCACGCCGAGCAATGCCTTGCCTTCGCAACCAGCGACAGCTTTGCCCATGAGCGGATTGTCCTGGTTGGCGGTGGAAACGATTTCGAGTTTGCCACCGTTGGAAACGAGCCAAGCCCAGCCGCTGCCGAAGCGTCCGATGCCCGCCGCTTCAAACTTCGCCTTGAAATCATCGAAGCTGCCGAACGCGGCCTTGATGTCGTCGGCGAGTTTGCCGGTGGGAGCGCCTCCGGCATTCGGGGTCATGAGTTTCCAGAAGAAGGAATGATTCCAGTGACCGCCGCCGTTGTTGCGCACCGGGCCACGGATGGCGTCAGGCACGGAAGCGAGGTCTTGGATGATCTGTTCGAGCGACTTGGCTTCGAGCGCGGCATTGCCTGTGATGGCTTTGTTCAGGTTATCCACGTAAGCCTTGTGATGGCGACCGTGGTGGATTTCCATGGTGAGCGCGTCAATGTGCGGTTCGAGCGCGGCTTTGTCGTAAGGAAGATTCGGGAGTTCGTGGGGCATAATAGTTTTCGTGTTAATGGTTCGTTTAACTGGGTTGACGCTAACAAGCTCAGGAGAGTTCGCCAAGCTTCAAGATAAGAGCATCACAAAACAGAACGGTTGCAAAATTCGGTGGGATGAAAGCTTGCGGTCAGGATAATTCCTGTAATGATGCAGCCCTGCAACGGAGCGTAGCTCAGCCTGGTAGAGCGCTTGGTTTGGGGCCAAGACGTCGCAGGTTCGAATCCTGTCGCTCCGACCATTTCGTTTTCGAGGGCATGTTCAAGCGGTTGGCTCAAACCGTGGTCACAGATAGTCACCTCCAGCAATAGTCACCTCCAGCAATTCTCATTTTGGCGGAGCGCGGCTGTGGCAAAGCCCAGCCGCAGCACGAGAATATGAGAAGTCACCTGAAATTGTGCGAGATGCTGCGGCTGGTCGAGACGACACAGCCGCGCTCCGGGTCAAAATGAGAATTGCTGAGTCACCTCATTCACCTCTTGCGATTCCGTTACCTGTATTTGTCTGCCCGACTTGTCCGGCCTTTGCACTCGACGGCTTGGGCGACGTTGTTAAACTCATTTCGCAATGTCATCGCACGCTCCATCCGCTCCGCAAAAGATCAATCTCCGCCGTCCCGACATCATGGAGGCGGTGCAGGCGAAGGTGCTTTCGCATTATCGAAGCGAGATCGTGGAAAATATCCGCGCCAACGGCGGCGTGCTTTCCTCGGGCGACGTGACCGTGAAGCTCGCGAAGGAGTTTGGCTTTTGTTACGGAGTCGAACGCGCGATTGATCTCGCCTACGCCGCGAAGAAATATTTTTCAGACGTTTCGCCCAAGACACCGATCTATCTGCTCGGCGAGATCATCCACAACCCCGACGTGAACGAGCAGATCAGCAACATGGGCATCCAGATCATCGCCGCCAAGCCGACGGATGAGGAGCTTGAGGGATTAAATCATGGCGATGCGGTGATCATTCCGGCGTTCGGAACGGAAGTTTCCACGCGCAAAAAAATCGAGGCACGCGGCTGCATCATGGTGGACACGACTTGCGGCGACGTGATGACGGTGTGGAAACGCGTGCGGCAGTATTCCAAGGACAGTGTCACCAGCATCATTCACGGCAAGGCCAAGCACGAGGAGACGAAGGCGACGACCTCGCAGACGCGGGCCTCCGGGAACGGGCATTATCTCGTGGTGTTCAATCTGGCCGAGACGGATTACGTCTGTGATTACATCCTGAACGGCGGCGACAAACACGCGTTCCTCGAAAAGTTCAAAGGCGCGCACTCCGAGGGCTTCGATCCTGAACTGCATCTCAAGGCCGTGGGCGTGGCGAATCAGACCACGATGTTGCGCGGTGAAACAGAGGAAGTGCAGCGTCGCTTCCGTGCCGTGATGGAAAAGAAGTATGGAGTCGCTGACATCGCGAACCATTTTCGTTTCTTCGACACGATCTGCGGCGCGACACAGGATCGGCAGGATGCGCTGGAGAAACTTTTGCGCGAGCCTATGGATTTGTTGATCGTGATCGGCGGGTACAATTCCTCCAACACATCGCATCTGGCTGAGATGGGCGAGGCGAAGCTGCCGACGTACTTCATTAAGAACGCGACGAAGATGATCTCAGCAGACCACATCATCCACTACGATCAACACAAGAAGACGGAAGTCGAGACGCGCGCGTGGTTGCCGTCCGGCAAGATCACCATCGGCGTCACTGCTGGCGCGAGTTGCCCCAACAATCTCATCGAGGATACGATCAAGAGAGTGTTTGAGTTGCGCGGGATTTCGATCCAGCAAGTTCTCGGAAATTGAGGCAACGGGGATCGGAAGAACGGGTGCTTGCTTTTGGTTCAGGCAGCTTTCAATCTGCGGTCATCAATCCGGTCAACTAACTGAAAGGTCAACCATGTGGAATATCATCATCGGAATCGGCATGATCATCGGCGGTGCGACGGGCAAGCTGGTACTCATTGGCACTGACAGTTCTGCCGCGCTCGTCGTGTTGGGCGTTGGACTGTTGGGCTGGGGCATTTTTCAAAAGGTGCGGAACAGGGAGTGAACTTCGCCACAGAACGGAGCGGAATTTTTTTGCCACAAAAAGGCACAAGAGGCGCAAAGGGTGGAGCACCCAAGCCGGGACGATGCTTGAAAATTGTCGGGCGTGTCGTTTTGCAGAATGATGGATGGCAGAATAATTCTCCGGAATCGGTTTCCATCATTCTGCCATCAATGATTCTGCCAGATACTGTGATTCTTTCCCGAAATTCATTATTCCATCTCGTTCACGACTTCGGCCCGTCTTTTGGATTTGCTCGCACCCGGATCGGCGGCGGCACAGGGATTTTTGGCGGGGCAGGGTGCGGTTGGCGGACTTTGATCTCCGGAGTTTTCGGCCAATGCTTCTGAGCGATCTTGATGACCTGTCCGGCCACGCTCGCCACCTTGGATCGCGGCGGCGGTGCGATCTCTGTGGGCGGCACATCGCTGGTGTGAATCTGGAAATCGTCCATCTTGTTCGCGAGCCAGTCCGTCGCCTTGGTCACGGTTTCACCGATCTTTGTTTCGGGGAATTTCATTTCGCCGATGTTGAAATCCTGAAGCGATTTTAATTTGTCCACCGTCTCGCCAGCGGATTTGACCACGTCATTCCACCGGTCGCTCATCGTGGCCCACTTCTCGTAACCGTTCACGAGCCACTCAAGTTTCCCCGTCTCGATGTCGAGCAACAACCCATGCACAGGAATCTTGGCGCCGATGAGAGGACTGGAACGTACGATCTCGCACGCTTTGATCACATTCTGGCGTTCGCTGCCGAACATGCCGAAGAATTCATTCACGTTGTCCGGCAACAGATGCCGCTCCACGCCCAGCGCCTTGAACTTCTCCAGCAATTGCATCGTCGTCGTCTTGCAGACCTGGCAATCCGTGTGGCCGATGATGCAGACTTCCTTCGCGCCCTTGACTGCGCACGCGAGCGCGAGCGAACGCGTGGTGGACGACTGCGGGCCGGTGATGTTGTTGCCCGCGTTGCGCAGCCAGATGAAATGCTCCTCCGCGATGCCCAGCACTTCCGGGATGAGCGGATTCAGCCGCACGTCAATGCACGTCAACGCCGCGATGGGCAGCGCGTCGGCATATTCAGATTGGCGCAATCCCGCCGTGGTGTCGCCCGCGATGGCGCGGTGGTTTTCTTCGATGATGGCTTCAAATAGGCGCATGATTATTTGATTCGTTTAGCGGGTTGACTCGGTGGTAAATAATTTTCCTTAGTGACAACTTTACGTCCAGTTTTTGCCTCCAACTCCAGACGGGCTTTTTTAGCGATGCGTCCGCCGGTTTTCGCCGCAACTTTATTTTCCTCAATTCCGGTGGCGTCCACACTCTCTGCGATCTGCCGGGTGGACAACTCTGCCAGCGCGGTGAAGATCAACTCCGCCTCACTCATGTGATCTCGCAGGTTTTCCGTCTTCAGGGCTTTGAGATTTTTGTGCGACTGCACACTCACGCCTGACCACTCCTGATGGATGACGTTCGTGAGGATGGCAAATTCGTCACCCTTTTTGACGTCGTGACCCGCCCAATAGTCCGTCAGCTTGTTACGCGTCTCTTGCCCGGTCATGCGCTGCTCGATCCACTTTGTGCTGCGGCCTTGTTTCTGCCATGTCTCGCGCGCACGTGCGAGAGAACGAGCGGGGTCGGCCATCTCTTGCATTCGCTCGTAGCCGACCTTGGCAAGCCAGAGCTTGATCGGTTCGGCCTTGGGACTTGGAACACTTTGAACCAACCGTAAAAGAGTTTCGGCATTGGCCACGTCGGTGAGATAGTTTTTGCCATCGGCGGCGAGCAATTTCAGTTGGTGACAATTTGTCACCGACTGACTGCCCTCCTTTGCCAGACGCTCTTTGAGCTTGTTCCAATACTTTCTGGCGGCTTGATAATCCGCCTGCTGCGTCAGCACACGGATGATGTCCACGACAGAAAACCGCCACGTCTCTGTCTTTTCATCGAAGTGGCGGCGGATTTGGTAACCTTCAAAGAGGGCGAGGTCTTGATTCATAGGAAATTCGTTTGGGACATTTTGCCGCCCGTAGCGGTATTATGAGTTGATTTGATGATGGGTTCAAATTGCCGCATAAGTTTGATCAAGGTTAAGTTTCAAAAATTCCCGCCTAAGCTCCGGGCTAAGGCTGATTCCCTTCTCCAGAAAAATGACGCCATCAATGCAACGCATCTGGCCGAACCATTCCTCCCAACCGGCCTCGCGCAGTTCCTCAAACGGCACGGCGGAATGACGACTCGCTAAAATCACCAGCAGTTGGCTGCAACAGTCCTCATCCATCGCGCCGAAACGACGCGATTCGCGCCACAGATTCCATGAGCCGGTGATGAGTCGCGGGCCGCTGAGAAGGATGTCCGCAATGATATTTGCGGACGCACCTGGAGCGGAAAGCAATGCTCCAAACGGACCGAAGGCGCGCCCCAAAGCCCACGCCCGGTATGGATCAACCTCTTCATATTCGCCCCAATGCCACTGACTGGTGCGGAAGTGTTGGATGAAAAGCAGCACGATGAACACACCGCTCAGAATCAGCCGCCATTCATGCGCCAACTTCAACTTTTTGCTGAACGCCAATTGGGAGATGGCCGAAACGCCTGGAAAACAAAACCAAATCACGGCGTACACAAACCAGAACGTCAGGAACAAGACCGCCGCGCCCGCCAGCAATGCTCCAAACGCGAGCAGGCATCTGGCAGTCGCGCCGGAAGACTTCTTCGCCTTGAGCCATACTTTGACTGCTTCTTGATTCACGGTTCATCTGCGACTGCTATAAGCCAGACTCAAGGCCAAGATGTCGCGTCTCTAGCCCATTGCACTTCGACTTTGTGATTCGCGTAGTCAGCGAGCGAATGAGACGTGCGACTTTCAATTTTGAATGACGAAACGCCATGTGCCATGGCCACAACGCCGCCATAATAATCTGACGAAGCTGGGATGGCATCCAAGAATCGGCCTTCACGACCGTAGAGTCGTCCCTCAAGGGAAATGTTTTTCCAAGCGTAGTCACTGCCGTTGGTCAATATGCCAGTGATCACTACAAAGGTAGCGTTGCTCGTCACACGCTGTGAAACCATTGATTCTAAAATCGTGATTTGGGGTTTGTAAGGCGTGAAGTCTTGGCGACCCACTATTTGTTTTATGAATAATAAGACTCCTATACCGCAGATGGCAAAGAATGCGACCGTGAAAGCCCCGGTCACGTTGGGGCTGCAAAGCTTCCACGTTGTTTGGACTTGGCGACAGTGGGGGCAAACGACGGCAGCAGACTTGATTGTCTCTGCGCACAATTTGCAAACCTTGGTTTCGGATTGGGTTGTTTCAGTCATGGCGGGTTCACAGTTCAAGTCGCGCGACGCCACGGTTGATGGGCGGCGGGTTCAAATCCCGGCGGTGTTTTGGGCATCAAGAACCAGAGCGCGAGATAAACGATCAGCCCGGCGAACGCGGTGAAGATCGTGGCCAGCACCCAGACCACACGCAGACGGAACGGCGACCAGCCGAATGTTTCCGCCAGTCCGCCGCACACTCCGGCGAACACCGAGTCATTTGTGGAACGTGTCAGTTTCATAGTTGTCCTTTCAGATTGTTGCACGGTGACAGTCTGTGACTGGCTTCATTGGTTTATTCCGCGCGGGCAATCTCGAATTCTTCGCTCACAGACAAACACGTTCGTAACGGCTAGGCGATTACAAAAATGGTCTGAGGATTCAACCGTACCGCGCAATGGGGAAGTTCCTCGCGAAAGAAGGTTCGTGGGGCGAGAAGTCGCATCGGTACAAAATTGTTTTGCACGCACGGTGATGCAGGAAAACTGCTGCTGCTTTTTACGATTCGGATTGGAGAATCAAGTCCAGAGCTTCGCCGGGTAATCACCCTTGGCGATCAGGGCTTGGATGCTTGCGACGACATTTGGCCGATCTTCCCGATACGTCACGCCGAACCATGAATCTGGCGAGCGCAACACTTTGCATTTCGCTTGGCCGCTCGTGACGAGTTCGCCGACGGTTGCGGGGATGTAGCACTCGGACTTTTGTTCGCTGCCGGATTTCTTCAAGAAGTTCTCGAACGCGACGCGAAGTTGCGGGAACAAGGCAGGGGTGAAGCCCCAGAAATTCATCGAGACGGCTTCGTCGCCGGTGAGTGGAGTGATCTTGCCGTCCGCCCCTGTGTCCTTTGCGCCATTGCCATCACGCTCGATCTTCATCAATTCGACGATGTTTGTAAGGTAGTTGTTTGCGTCCACCCGCGACACGCCGCGCGCGACCGTGCCGAAATCTGATAGTGTGTTTTTCAGGATGAATCCCACCATCGCGTAATCCGGTGTGCCAGAAGTCAGGTGCTTGGCGAGAACGTCGTAGGCGTTGCGACCGTAAAAATCATCGGCGTTGATCGCTGCGAAATTTTCCTTCACCACATTTTCAGCCATGAGGATGGCGTGAGTAGTGCCCCAAGGTTTGGTGCGTCCGGCGGGGAGAGAATATCCGGCTGGCAACTTGTCCAGCTCTTGGAAGGCGTATTCCACAGCGATGCGTTTCTCGAAACGCGCGCCGACGATCTCGCGGAATTGTTGTTCGATGTCCTTGCGGATGACGAACACGAGTTTGCCGAAACCGGCGCGCATCGCGTCGTAGATGGAGTAATCAATGATCGTCTCACCGGACGGGCCGACGGGATCAATTTGTTTGAGGCCGCCATAACGGCTGCCCATGCCTGCGGCGAGAACGAGAAGTGTTGGCTTTGACATGTGAATGATTTTCTATCGGTTTAACGGAACGAGGATGTCACTTGGCTTGAGCGAACAAAAGAAAAAGTCGCGGCCCGCGCGGTGTGTCCATGGCGTAACGCTCCTCCTGCGGTCCAAGCGGCACGGCGTAACCATCGCAATGTTTGTCGGCGTGCGGTTTGCCATCCATGAGCAGCATGTAGTGATGCGTCTTGCCGCCGGGAATGTTTTCAATCGTGGCATGCCAACTCCCGTGTGAGCCGGGCGTCTTGGCGAGCGGCACAGTCCTCCAATCGGTGAACGATCCGACGATCTCGATGGTTTTAGGATCGTGTTCGCCGGGGCCGTGATGCCAGCGGAAGACTTTCGAGTAAACTGCTTTTTGATTCTGAGCCGAGCGGCTCGGCATGACGTGCGTGTGCGACGCAGCATGTGCATGAGCGGCGTGCGCGGGCTTGGCCGAGCCTCCGGACATCAACTTTTTGAAAAAACTTTGTGGCATAGGTACGAATTTAGTGGGCGGACATTAGATGCGACCACGGAAGTTTGCAAACTGTTTGACGGCTTGAGAGTAAAACTTTTTGACGACGCAAAACATTTGAGTCGGGAGTTTGGTTTGGCGCATACTTCGATCACGAATGAAACGTCTCATCACTCGCGGAAGTTGCCTACAATTTTTTTCATGCTTCAGGTTTTTTCTGATGGCGGTGATGGCGGTCGCAGTGTGTGTGGATGCGATCCAAGCGGCTGGAGTTCGCAGCGGGGTGAATCATGACTGGTCGTCCAAGCCATTGTCTCTCGCGGATGCCTTGAATCTCTCGCTTCAACAAAATCGCGTCATCCTCAAGTCCGCCAGCGATCTCGAAGCCGCGCACGGCGTTTCAATGCAAGTTCGCGCGGTGGCGATCCCCAAACTTCAAGTCAACGGCAACTACTCGGCGACGGATCGGGATGCGTTGGAATCCGTTTTCCCCGGTCAAGCACAGGCTCGCCAGAGCTGGGACACCGGCATCCGCATCGTTCAATCCATCTACGAAGGCGGGCGTGTCCGATCTTCGCTTCGCGTGGCGAAACTGACGCGTGAACAAGCCATCCTCGCGCATCAAACTGTGATCGCCGACACGTTGCTCGCCACACGCGTGGCTTACTGCGACATCTTGCTCGCGGCGCAGAACATTGTGGTGCGTGAGGCTTCCGTATCGTTGCTTGCCAAGGAATTGGAGGATCAACAACGTCGGTTTGATTCGGGGACTGTGCCGCGCTTCAATGTGCTGCGCGCAGAAGTCGCCGTGGCGAACGCCAAGCCTCCTCTGATCCGCGCGCGGAACAATCATCGCATCGCCAAGAACACTCTCGTGAATCTGCTCGGCTACGATTTGCCTCGTGATGTGTGGGAAGACATCCCCATGCAACTCACGGATACGCTCGAAGCGGGCGAGTATTCCATCGAACTGCCCGCTGCGATCTCGCGGGCGTTGGGTAATCGCACCGAACTGGGCGCATTGCGGAAGTTGGAAAAATTGCGTGAGGAAGACATCACGTCGGCGCGGAGCGGACGGTTGCCAAGCGTGCAGGCGTTTGCGGGTTGGGGTTGGCGCAATCGCAGTTTCAGCACGGACATCACGGACTCGATTGATGGCTGGCAGGTGGGCGCGCAGGCGACTTGGAATATTTTTGACGGATTTCAGACGCGCGGGAAAGTAGTTCAAGCCAAGGCCGCGCACGAGAAATCGAAGCTGGAACTGGACGACACGAGTAGCCGGATCGAGATCGAAGTGCGGACGGCGTATTCCACATTTGTGCAAGCACGCGAAGTTTTGGAATCGCAGAAGAAAGTTCAGGAGCAGGCGGACGAAGCGTTGCGTCTGGCGAAGTCCCGCGCGGAGAATGGCGCGGGCACGCAGCTTGATGTGTTGAATGCCGAGACTGCGCTCACCGAAGCCCGCACGACGCAGATCGAAGCCAAGCATGACTACGCCGTGGCGGTGGCGAAGCTGGAGCGCGCGATGGGTGGCGGAAAGTGAAATTGGAGGCGACGAGGTGACGAGTCGGCGCGCTGCTTCAGGCTCGACTCCTTACGTCGTCGCCTACAACTGAAACAAATACACTGTCAGGTTTTCAGAACGAGATGAACTTCAGCACTTGCACTTCCTTTTTGAACACGATCTGAAACGTGTTCTCGTGGATGTTCACGTCCAGTGCGCCGCGTTGCTGGAAGTGATCCCACATCACCCGGCCATTCTTCGGGTCAATGCGCCGGATGCGGACGTAGGGCAATGTCTGCGCGCCGATGGCGACGAGGTCTGGGTTTAACTCCTCGTCTTCGTCCGTCGGACTCATGTAGCTGACGGTGTAGATGAACTTGCCTTCGAGATAGGCGATGACGCCGTCACTGGAATTGACCCAGGTTTGTTTTCCCGTAGCTGCGTCCAACTTCAACACGACATCGCCGGTGCGATTGGAGACATCAATCTGTTTGGAGAACTTGATCGCCTCCGGGCTGGCGGTGGTGGTGTTGACGTAGATTGAGCCTGCGTTGTCGAAAAACATGTTTTTGATGCCGACGGAAGGCAGACGCCAGCGCGCGTTGCCGGTGGCGAGTTCAAACGCGCTCAACACACCTTTATCGAAAACGAACAACGTATCACCGCGCTCGACCACAGGCCCAAGCCCGGTGCGATCCTCGCCTTCATCGTCCGCCGCGAAACCGTAGCGTTCACCGACGGGATAGTTCAGTGTGCTGTCCCATTTTTTCTTGTTCGATTTGTCGAGGACGATGAGGGATTTGCCAGCGGTGATGACGGTGACGTTGGGTTGCGGATAGATGGATGGAGAACCCACGACTTCGCCTTCCCAATCAGGAGTGGTGTTATTGCCGGAGGAAACGCTGACGAGATAGCGGCTGTGATCCTCGCGTTCGACACCGCCGCCAGCGTTGCGTTGCATCTCATTGAGCAATTCGTTGGCGATATCCGCTGTGGCGGTGACGGAAACATTTCCATCGAGAGAGGATTTCTTCGGCGGTGCTTTCATCGCGTTGCGTTCGATGATTTTTTCTTCAAGCATCCGGACGGTGAAGCGGATGAAGCCCGAGCGCGTGGCGACAATCTCAGAGTGGCCGCGATATTTGTAGGCGTCTTTGGGATCAACACCGGGCGGCAGTTTCACTCCGTCCATCTCGTCCATCATGTTGAGCGCGCGCTGCTGGTTCAACGCCACGGAAATGGTGGCAGGCGCGGCGATGCGTGCGGCGGCGGGCGAGTTGGCGAGTTGGGCGGCGAGTTTCTGCGGGTCTAATTGCTGGCGACCACCTGAAGTCGTCGCAGACTTTGCGCCGGGTTTGGCGGCGATGGCTTTGGCGTTCTTGTTTGTTGAAGCGGGCGCGTTGGTGGACGCAATCGCTGGCGGACGTTCGCCGATGGTGTTGGTTTTCACCTGGCCGTTGACGAGGTTGAAACGTGTGATCGCGATGAGTCCATCGTAAGTCTCTTCGCGAGTTTCCATTTCGTCGCCGACACGTTTTGCATCGTCAAAGCCTCCGCTGAATTCAATCTCCTGTTTCGTTTGGCCAGAATCCCAATCGTAGCGGACAACTTTCTCTCCGTTGGCGACCCAGATGTTGTTGTCGAGCACGAGCAGTTCGAGATTTCGTTCAGCGGAGCGGATGGCGTCTTTGGTGTACTTCTCAACAGACGGAACGCGGATGGTGTATTCGCTCTTCGCGGCTTCCTCTTGCAACCGTTTCACGGTGATGGCGGCTTGCTCGCCGATTTTCTTTTTATCCACGATGTGATTGAGCCAGACCTCTTTCTTGGACTTGAGATCGTAGCGCGCAAGTTTGTCGCCGTGGATGAAGACGATCTGGTTGTCGGGACAGAACGCGCTCTTGCCGGAGGCGGCGGGTTCATTCTCAAAGCGGATGGCGAACGCGGGACTCGGTCTCGAACCAAACCAAGAATACCAAATCCACACGCCGACGAATGCGACGATGAACAGTGCAGCCAACTTGGCGATGAGCGCGACTTTGTTCCACTCCGTGCGTTGAGCCACATCGCGCTGTCCTGCGTAGGTCGGGATTTTGATGTGGTTGGCTTCAGCCTTCTCGCGGCAATGCACGGAGCAGACGTAGCCGAAGAGTTGCATACAGAGCGGGCAGATGGGCTTCTCACACACGCGACACTTCTCTGTGACGCGAGCCTTTGGATGCTTGCTGCAAAATCGCGTGTCCACGATGTCTGGCAACTCCGCTTCGGCGGCGGGAGCGTGCGCTTGATGAAGTCTCACGGGCGACGCGGTGACAGGAGGCGGTGCGACGGGCGATGGAATCGGAACGGGCGCAGGCGCAACAGTCGGTGGTGGTGCGACAAATCGAGGAACAACCGGTGTCGGCGGCGCGACGACTTGCGGAACGACTGGAGCGGGACGCGGCGCGCTGGGGATTGAAACTGCGGGCGCACTGGGTGTCGCGGAAATGCTGATGCGAATCGGTGCAGATTGTTTTGGCGGAGCAGGGGACGGCGCAACCGGAGCGGTGACGACTGGCTTGGCGGACGGTGGCGGTGGCGCGATTTCTTTTGCAGGCGCGAGACCGGTGTGTTGTGGCGCAGCGATGTCTCCAAATTCTTGACGCACGAGTTCGTTGAAGCGCGCGGAGAGATCAACGCCGCAACTTGGACACGCGAAGTGAACGGGATGTCGCAACATATCCGGCGAGGAATCCATGGCGTACTTCGCGCCACAATCACAGATGACTTTCATAAGTGTTCAGGGTTTTGGGTTGAGCAAAATGATGTTCGTCGCCAGCGGCAGCGGGATTGTCAGCACAGGCGTGGAGGAATTCATCGTGCCGTCGGTAAAGAGAAACGAGCCGCCATATTTGTGATGGTTGTTGGCGGGCTTCTTGCCGTTGTCTGAGAACGCGAGTTCGCCCACGGCTTTTGCTCCGGTGTTCAACTGGCGATCACTCAGCAGAACGGCGGTGTTGTCTGTTTCGCTCCGTCCCATGTAATAGGCGTAGCTGATGCGGGCGTTGGTCAACGGCTCGCCCGGCGTCAGTTTTTTATCTTTGCTGCCGGGGCAGACGAAGATGGAATTGTCCGCCGAGTAACGCGGTACAAGCACGGCGAGCGCGGTTTCGGAGGTCGTAGCGTTTGTCGCGACGGGAAACATTCCGCGACTGTCATTCGCGTAAATCTGGAGGGACACATACATCTTCTGGAGATTGCTGCGGCATTTTGTTTTTTGGCGGAGTTGGTTTTGTTTCGCGCCGAAGCCAAACATCATCGTGTAGAGAACGATGATGATGGCCATGGTGATGAGCAGTTCGATGAGCGAGAAGGCTCTGGCATGAACACGCGCTCGCGGGTGACGGGGGTGGAATCGGAGCGGTGACATGGGTCTGTTGTAGCGAACCTTTCGGACGCTGGCAACGGCGATCAAGCGAGCAGAGGAATCAATTTACGTTTCATGTTGCGGACTCCCTCCCCATGAACCTGATTGCATTCATTACCAAACTTTGTCCCACGTGGGACAA
>JANNAO010000555.1:0-4383 GCA_031384405.1 Verrucomicrobiota bacterium
GGCAGAGATGCCTGCCGCTACAATCGCACCGCACCGCCAGTTCTATTTTGGAGTTCAGGTTAGAGATCAACGCTTGTCCGCCACCAAGAAGATCAGCAGCAGCGGCAGATAGATGATCGAAGCAAAAAATAATTTCTTCGCGCTCGCGTGATCCAGCTTCCGGCCAAATTGAATCGCGCACCACAGGTAGTAACCGCCCAGCAAAACCGCCGCGACCAGATAAGCCTTCCCCGCCATGTGCAGCACGAACGGCGAGAGACTCACGAGCAGCAGACCGATGTTGTGACTCACCGCTTGTTGCGCCGTGCGGCTTCCGTCCGGGTCAACTGAGGGCAGCATTTTGAAACCTGCCTTCGCGTATTCGTCCTTGTACATCCACGCGATGGCGAAGAAATGCGGCATCTGCCAGAACGCGAGGATGGCAAACAACGCCCAGCCTCCCGGCTCAAGTCCATCCCGCGCCGCAGTCCAGCCCATGAGCGGCGGCAGCGCGCCAGGAATCGCCCCCACCGCTGTGTTCCACCACGTCAGGCGTTTCAGCGGCGTGTAGATGAAGATGTAACTCACCAATGAAATTGCACCCAGAACGGCGGTCAGAGGATTCACCAACAACGCCAGATAAACCGTTCCCGCCAGCGAACAGATGCCGCCGAAGAGCATCACGGTCACGGGTTGCAAGCGGCCTGATGGCAGCGGACGACTGGCCGTGCGTTTCATGCGCGCGTCGTGTTCGCGTTCCAAAAGTTGGTTCAACGCCGCCGCGCCGCTCGCGACCAATGCCGTGCCGAACAGCGCGTTAAACATCGCCCCATAATCCATGGGCTTGTCCCAACCCATGTAGAAACCAACGAGCGTGGTCAGCAACACCAGCATGGTGAGCCGGGCTTTGATCAGGTCGGAATAGACGGCTACCCAACCTTTGGCGGGCGTGGCGACAGCGTTTTGTGTTGTTAAACTCATCGGGAAACGTCAGGCGGAAGCGCGGTCGGCAGTGTTTGTTTCGGATGAAATAACTTCTGAAGCCAGCGCATTCTCGGTTTGATGCCGGAAACAAATAAGGCAACCCAGCGCGCCTGTCACGAGCGAAAGCGCGCCCACCACCACATGCGCCGTGGCCACGTCTGCGGCTTTGTTCGACCAGATGGTCCACGCGCCGAGACAGACTTGAATGAAGATCAACGCGAGCCATGCGTAGGCGAGGGGTTTGAGTGATCGGACTTTTCGCGCTTTCCACGCGCACGCCGCCACCGCCGCCAGAATCAAACACGCCACGATGCGATGCGTCATCTGCAATCCGATCTGAAACACAGTGATGGCGTCGGATGTCGTCACTTCCACGCGACGCGCATTGTAGCTCGCGACAGCTTCCGCGCTCATGTCGGGCCACAACTTGCCGTAAGCGAGCGGGAAATCTGCGATGGCCAGCCCAGCGTGTTGATGTCGCATCGTTGCGGCGATGATGAGTTGAATGATGATGAGCATCGTTGCGAAAAGAAACCAGCGGCGCAGGCTGGTTTTTTCGTCCTCGTCCTCGATTTTTCTGGAGGACTTCGAGGACGAGGACGATAACGAGGACGAAGGGAAACCCGTCTCCAACCACCACCGGCTTGTCATCAGCGCGATCACCGCCAGCATCACCAGATAACCCTGCGCCAGACAGCCGTGCAAAATCCCAAACGCAGTTCCCAATCGCACGTCCGCCACGAGTTGCGAATCCCAGACCACGCGCAATCCGCCGAGCAAGCCCTGCAACAACACCACCACGGTCGCCCAACCGCCCAATACGCGCAGTGTTCGGCTCGCCGGTTCGCATCGCGGCCAGAAGAAAGTGGCGATCAGCACAATCACGCCATGAATGCCGATGTGCAGACTGGATTGGAGTCCGTTGGGGCGGTTGATTCCGGCGAAGCCCGCCAGGAGCAACACGATTCCGAGAGCGATGAGGACAGGGCGCGATTTTTTTCCGAACAACCAGCAGTTCAAAACAACCGTCAGGATACCGACTTCAGAGGCCCAGAGCCGATGCGTGTGTTCGTGAAAAATTCCGCCTGTGAGCCACGTCGAGATCGGCAATGCGAACATGTTATAGCCGTAACTCGTCGGCCAGTCCGGCACGGACATGCCCACGCCGTGACTCGTCACCAAACCGCCCATGCCCACCAACCCAAGCGTGGCCAACGCCGTGAACACAGCGAAACGATGGAGCGCAGGATTGAAGGTTGGGTTGGTCATGGGATCGGGATGCTAGACACGGATTTCACGGATTAGCACGGATGAAAATCTGGATTGATGGATTTGTGGATGAATGGATTCGCAGTCGCCCTATGCAACAATCCATAAATCCAAGAATCCAATTGTCTCCACTTGCAGTCGGAAAAAGAAAACCGCTGCGGCCATCCTGACCGCAGCGGTTTCCCGAAAGTTCAGCGGCTTACTTGATCTCAACCACGAAGTCAGCCGTTGCGCCGTCGGCTTTCACTTCGATCTCTTTTTCCACGCCCGTCGGTGCGCCCTTGCGGTGCAGGGCCACGACTTTGTATTTGCCGGGCGGCACGTCTTTGATGGTGAACGCGCCATCTGCACCTGTGACGGCGAAGTAAGGATGATCCACCACTGTGACCCATGCGAACATCCACGGATGCACGTCGCACTTGAACTTGAGGAAGTTTTCAGCCGCAGGAATGGAGAAGGTCAGATCGGGCGCGCCCGCAGCCTGTCCTTTGTTTTCTTCTTTATTGCCGGAGGCGGTCGGGACGGTGTGAACGTTGTGCATCACGGGGTCTGAGTTCTTGACCACGATCTTCTGACCGGTCTGCACTGCGTGGATTTGGGGAATGTATTCGCATCCCTTTTGATCCATCGCTGCTGGGGCAGATGCCGCGCCGGTGGATTTGCCTTCCAAACCTTTGACGATCACGACCACGTCAGCCAATTCCTTGTTCGCACCCACGACGAAGAATTTCGTCTTGGGAACAGCACCGCCGAGGAGTTTGCCGCAAGTGGCGTCGTCCTTGAGCGGGGTGATCTCTTTTTCGGCGGGCGCAGTGCCGCTGAGGGTGACTTTTCCAGTGAGGTTTCCTGCGGAAGTGAGTTGCAGAGAAACGGCGAATCCGACGAGTGCAGCGAGTGTTTGGTTCAGTTTCATAATTTTTGATTTCAAGTTCCTAAAACGTGACGGGAACGTATCAGCCAGCCATTTTCCAAGCAAGCCCGGCATCACGACAGGGTGCGATTCAAAGTGGCGGTCAGCATTTGTGGTGGGAGTTCTCGCGCTGCGAGAACTCCGCCCGCGTACAGCGGGCGGAATCGGGCGACATGGGATTGCGCCGCTGTACGCGGCGCTACGCCTCGCAGCGCGAGGCGTTCCACCACCTCACCGTCACTTTGATTCGCACCCAGATGCGACCGTGTGATTGAAACTGCGGCTTGGTGCAGGGTTTCTTGATCGCAATCCCAATCTCCTCCCCTTGATCCAAGTGATCAGGATTATGAAAAATATTAAGAGCTGACGACGGGCCGACACTTCTGGCGGACGCGTTGTATCAAAATTTACGTGTTGCATCGTTTCGGCTCAGAGTTTTTCTTTGCGCTAATTCCTCCAGATGACTAGCCTGAGCGAGGTTTGTCCGATGGTGTAATGGTAGCACAAGGCTCTTTGGAGGCCTTTGTCATGGTTCGAATCCATGTCGGACAACCAAGTTACCCGGGATTTTTCAAAACTTTCTCACACCCACCTTGTCCAAGCCCTGAAATAGAGTCACATGGCAAAATCAAAAACCATCCGCCGCGTCATCATCGTCGTCATCGTCCTCGGTCTTACCGTGTTGATCCCGATGTTTTGTCGCAAGCGTGACCAGGCCATCGCCGTCACCACGGAAAAAGTGGCGCGACGCGATCTCATCGAACTCATCCCTGCGAACGGCAAGATTCAGCCTGTGGTTCAAGTGGTCATCAGCCCGGAAGTTGCCGGGGAAATCGTGGCGTTGCCCGTGCGCGAGGGCGATCACGTCAAGAAGGGCGACCTGCTCGTGCAGATCAAGGCGGACATTTATCGCGCGAGCCGCAACTCTGCTGAATCCAGTTTCAAATCCGCTCAGGCGGGTCAGACGCTTTCACGCGCGGAGATGGATCGCGCGGCTGCTGAGTTCAAGCGTAATGAGGAATTGTATCAGAACCGGCTCGTGTCGGACTCCGTGATGCTGGATTTCAAGACCGCCTTCGACGTGGCGAAATTGCGCTACACGAATTCCATCCATTCGGCGGCGCAGGCCGGATTCTCGCTCGACAAGGCGATTGAAGATTTGAGCAAGACGACGATCCTCGCGCCGATTGACGGCACGGTGACGCGCTTGCAATCGCAGTTGGGTGAGCGCGTCCTCGGCA
>JANNAO010000002.1:0-2816 GCA_031384405.1 Verrucomicrobiota bacterium
CGCGCTGTCCCACTACCATCGAAATAATTTAGATGTGGCAGAACTTCCAGGAAGCATGGCGACCCGCGTTGGAGATTTTCATCCTCGCGGTGGGCATCTATTTTGCCACGCGTTTCGTGCGCGGCACGCGCGGCTGGCCGGTGGTCATCGGGTTCACCATCCTGTTGCTCGTCCTGACGTTGACGGCGGCGTTGTTGAAACTCGAAGTGCTGCGCTGGCTGCTCGGCAACGCCTCGCTCGTCATCATTCTCGGCGCGGTCATCATCTTCCAACCGGAGATTCGCCGGATGTTGGGTGAGTTGGGCAACCTTCCCCTGTTCGCCACAGCTCGTGAACAACGCGAGAACATCGAGGTCGTCATCGGCACTTGCGAGCGTCTCGCTGATGTGAAGATCGGCGCGCTCATCGCCATCGAACAATCCATCCAGCTCTACGAAGCCGTGGAATCCGGCATCGTGGTGGATTGCGAGGCGACGCCTGAAATGCTCGAGACGATTTTCTTTCCGAACAACGCCATCCACGACGGCGGCGTGATCCTCAAGGGCGACCGCATCGCCTACGCCGCGTGCATCTTCCCGCTCACTCAACGTTCTGACCTGAACAAATCTCTCGGCACACGACATCGCGCGGCACTGGGATTGAGCGAGGAAACGGATGCGCCCATCGTCATCGTGTCCGAGGAGTCCGGCGCGATTTCCTACGCTTACAAAGGTCAACTCGTGCGCGGCGTCTCTGTCGAAGAACTCCGTTCGTTCCTCACGTCTGTCATCGTTCACGCGGCGCAGAATCGCGGCATCGGCGACTGGTTGCGCTCGTTGCAGTCGAATACGCCGAAGTCCGGGCCAGCCGTCATCAACCGCAACGAAACACGCGCCACACCGCACGGAGGTGGCAAGTGAACATGCTGCGCGATATTTTCATCAAGAACTTCGGCTGGAAACTGCTGTCGGTCGCACTGGCATCCGCCATCTGGCTTACGGTCAAAACCACGAGCGCAGAGGAAGGCCAGACTGAACGCATCTATCTGGCGTTGCCGCTTCAGATCGTCTCCGGCACGGCAGACGTGCGGACGTTTCAGGTCGAACCCACCACCGTCACCGTCACGCTCAAAGGCCGTTCCGAAATCATCAACCGCCTGGCCGAACGCGAAATCCACTGCCTTGTGGACACGACGTCGGCAGACCTGACCCAGAATTTCCGGCGACGTGTGGACGTTGCTGTGCCCAGCGGCATCACCGTGGTTCATGTCGAACCCGCAGAAGTCCAGATCACGCCGCCCAAACTCAAAGGCGTGATCAACATCGTAAAATAATGAGCAAACCCAAAAAGATTTTCGGAACAGACGGAGTTCGCGGCACAGCCAACGTTGAACCTGTCACAGCGGAAACCGCGTTGAAACTCGGCCGCGCCGCCGCTCACGTTTTCAAGAACCTCGAAACGCAATCGCGCGGTCAAGGCCGCCACAAGATCGTCATCGGCAAAGACACGCGCCTCTCCGGTTACATGCTCGAGAACGCCATCTCGTCAGGAATCCTTTCGATGGGCGTGGACGTGTTGTTCGTCGGACCGCTGCCCACGCCGGGCGTGGCTTATGTGACGCGCAGCTTGCGCGCGGATGCGGGCATCGTCATCACCGCGTCGCACAATCCCTACGCGGATAACGGCATCAAATTCTTCCGCGCGGACGGCTACAAACTCGACGACAAAATCGAAGCGAGCATTGAAAATCTCGTGTTCAGCGGTGACATCGAAACCATTCGCCCCACTGCCGAAGAAATCGGCCGGGCCGTGCGTATCGCCGACGCGCTCGGACGTTACATCGAATTTGCCAAAGCCGGTTTCCCGCGCGGCATGACACTGGAAGGAATGCGCATCGTCGTGGATTGCGCGCACGGTGCGGCTTACAAGGCGACGCCCTGCGTCCTGCGCGAACTCGGCGCGGAAGTCATCGTCTTCGGCGACACGCCCAACGGAAAGAACATCAACAAGGATTGCGGCTCTATGCACCCGCAACACCTCTGCCAACTTGTGCGCGAATTCCGCGCTGACGCCGGCATCGCGCACGATGGCGATGCCGACCGCGTGATCCTTTGCGACGAACGCGGCGAATTGATTGATGGCGACGACATCATGGCCATCGCCTCGCTTGAAATGCTTGAACAGGGAACGCTCGCGGAAAAGACGCTCGTCTCCACCGTGATGAGCAACGCCGGGCTCGACGCCGCTATCATCAAAGCAGGCGGCAAAGTCATCCGCACCGGCGTAGGGGACAAGCTGGTGATTGATGAGATGCTGCGCGGCGGATTCAACTTCGGCGGCGAACAGAGCGGACACCTAATCTTCCGCGAACACGGCACCACTGGCGACGGCCTCGTGGCGGCGTTGCAAATGTTGCGCATCATGAAATCCAGCGGCAAACCGTTGAGCAAACTCGCGAAATGCTGGTCACGTTTCCCGCAACTCGTCACCAATGTGAAGGTGCGGGAGAAAACGCCGTTCGACAGACTCGACGGCATCCTCGGCCTCGTCGAGAAAGCCGAAGCCGAAGTGAAACCCGCCGGTGGCCGCGTGCTACTGCGTTACTCCGGCACCGAACCGAAAGCCCGTCTTCTGATCGAAGGTCCGCAACAAGCCGTGCTGGAAAAGTGGAGCAAAGACATCTGCGACGCCATCCAACGCCAGGTCGGAGCGTAAGCACAACGCGACGATTTACCCTGTAGCGGGGGGGTGTGTCCCCCCGGGGTTTGGGCCCAAACAAAACGCCGGGAACACAACCCCCCCACAGATTTAAAGAAAGGGTTTGAAAAATAATCCCC
>JANNAO010000024.1:0-5683 GCA_031384405.1 Verrucomicrobiota bacterium
CTACTTCGGAAGTCGGGTTTAATCACACCCCAGTTCACGCGTGAATGATTCCGAGCTTTGACACACGGACGGGGTTCGGCATGATATGTTTCGCAGCCTGATGAAACATCTTTTTACGCCCAGAACGCTCCAGACAGCCGCTTGCGTGTTCGCAAGTCTGGCAGGCTCGTTCATTGCCGATGCGCAGCCCGCCGACCTGCCCGCACCTGCCGCGCATCGGGTGGATTTTTCCAAGGAACTCTTACCGCTCTTCATCGAGCGTTGCTTTGATTGTCACGGCGAGAAGAAACAAGAATCCGGGATGCGCGCGGATAGTCGCGCCGAACTGCTCAAGGGCGGCGACACCGGCCCGTCGGTGGTCGTCAGTAACAGCGCAGCCAGCATCCTCGTGCAAGTCCTCGCCGACACTCACGCTGATCTCGCGCAGATGCCGAAGAAGAAGGAGAAGTTCACCAACGAACAGATCGGACTCGTGCGCGCGTGGATTGATCAAGGCGCAGTCTGGGAAGATGCGGGCGCAAAAAAGTTTTTCTACAACACAAATCATTGGGCGTTCAAAGCTCCGGTTCGTTCTACGCTGCCAGCCGTCTCTGATAAAAAATGGGCGCGCACGCCGGTGGATCATTTCATCCTCGCCAAGCTGGACGCGGAGAAACTCAAGCCCTCGCCCGAAGCGGATAAGATCACGTTGCTCCGCCGCCTCGCACTTGATTTGATCGGTCTGCCGCCGACGCTGGCGGAAGTGGATGCTTTCCTCGCGGACAAATCTCCCAGTGCCTACGAGAAGCAAGTGGAACGGTTGCTCGCGTCTCCGCATTACGGAGAGAAGTGGGGACGCAATTGGCTTGATGCCGCGCGCTATGCAGACTCCGATGGTTTCGAGAAAGACAAGACGCGCAACGTTTGGTTCTATCGCGACTGGGTGGTGAACGCGTTCAATAAAGATTTGCCTTACGATCAATTCATCACCAAGCAACTCGCGGGCGATCTTCTGCCGAACGCGACGCAGGATGACATCGTGGCCACAGGCTTTTTGCGCAACTCCATGGTCAACGAGGAAGGCGGCGCGGACCCGGAACAGTTCCGCATGGAGGCTTTGTTTGACCGCATGGACGCCATCGGCAAGAGCGTGCTCGGCCTCACGATCCAATGCGCGCAGTGTCACGATCACAAGTTTGATCCCATTTCGCAGAAGGAATACTTCAGCCTGTTCGCGTATCTGAACAACGATCACGAAACCAAACGCGTCGTGTATTCCACCGCTGATCAGATGCGCGTGGCGAATCTTTCCCGCGAGATGCGCGACATCGAGGAAGGCTTGAGGCATCGCACGAGTGATTGGGAACAGCGCATGACCGAGTGGGAAGCCAGCGTGACGAAAAATCAACCTGAGTGGATCACGATCCAACCGTTCATCGAGGACATCACGAGCGGTGGACAAAAATTTGCGCGTCAGACGGACGGTTCAATTATCGCGCAGGGTTACGCGGTCGCGAAGTCCGGCCCGCATTTCTGGCTGACGAACGATCTGCAAAACATCACGGCGTTCCGCATCGAGTTGTTGACCGATCCGAATCTGCCCGCCAACGGCCCCGGTCGTTCACTCAATGGTGTGAGCGCGTTGACCGAGTTCACCGTGGACGCCACGCCGCTCGGCGCGACGAACAAAACGCGGCTCAAGTTCAATAATGCCACGGCGGACTTCGGCATGATCGAAACCAAACTTGGCGCGGAGCATTACGACAAGACCACGAACAATCGTGTCGTCGGCCCGATTTCATTTGCGAATGATGACAACGGAAACACCGCGTGGGGCATTGATGCGGGCGCGGGGCGGCGCAATGTGGATCGTCAGGCGGTCTTTCAATGCGCAACGAATGCGGGCTTCGCGGGCGGCACGATCTGGGACATCCGCGTCATGCAACTGCATGGCGGCTGGAGCGGAGATTTACACATGAGCCACAACATCGGACGCTTCCGCCTGAGTGTGACGACGAACTCCGGGCCGGTTGTCGCTGACTCCGTGCCCAAACGTGTGCGCGACATTCTCGCGATCCCGCGTGAGAAGCGTTCCTCGCAACAGACCGCCACCGTGTTCAGCCATTGGCGCACGACGGTAAGTGGGAAAGGCGTCTCGCCTGTCCAGCCCCAGGGCGTCTCGCCCGAAGTTCACGGGCAAAATGTCGTCGAGGCGGGCAGGCAAGATGCCCGCCCCACTACGGCAGGCAAGATGCCCGCCGCTACGGCGCAACTGTTCGCCGAGGCCAACGGTAAGATCGAAAAACTCTGGGCGCAATGGCCGGAGGGCGAAACGCAGTTGTCGCTCATGGCGCGCGATGACATGCGCGAAACTCGCCTGCTCAAGCGCGGGGATTTCCTTAAACCCGGCAACGCGGTGCAATCCGGCACACCGGCGTTTCTCCACTCGCTTCCGCCGAATGCCGATGGCTCACGCCTCACGCTCGCGAACTGGCTGATGGACAAAAAATCTCCGACGACCGCGCGCTCGTTCGTGAATCGCGTCTGGCAATCCTATTTCGGCACGGGCTTGCTGGAAGCGTCCGAAGACTTCGGCACGCGTGCTGAATTGCCGTCGCATCCTGAGTTGTTGGATTGGCTGGCTTGCGAATTCATGTCGTCCGGTAGCAATTCGGATGTGGAAAAGGAGAAAAGGAGAAAAGGAGCAGAGGAGAAAAAGACATCCAATGCGGAAATCCCCTCTGCTCCTTCTCCCCTTTTCTCCTCTGCTGGTGCGAAGCCCTGGTCCATCAAACACCTCCACCGTCTCATCGTTCACTCCGCCACTTACCGCCAATCCTCCCGCGTCACGCCGGAACTCTACACGCGCGATCCCTACAACCGCCTGCTCGCGCGCGGCCCGCGTTTCCGTGTCGAGGGCGAGATCGTCCGCGACATCGCGCTCGCGAGCAGCGGCCTGCTCAATCCCGCGCTCGGCGGACGCAGCGTGTTTCCGCCCGCGCCGGAATTCTTATTCCTGCCACCTGTGAGCTACGGCCCGAAAGATTGGCCCGTCTCCGCCGGCCCGGATCGCTATCGTCGCAGTCTCTACATTTTCCGCTTCCGCTCCGTGCCGTATCCGGTGTTGCAAACCTTCGACGCGCCCAATGGCGATTTTTCCTGCGTCCGCCGCCTGCGCTCGAATACGCCGCTCCAAGCGCTCGTGTCGTTGAACGAAACCACCTTCATGGAATGTGCCCAGGCCCTCGCGCGCAAAACTCTGGCCGAAGGCGGCAAGAGCGATGCAGATAAAATCAACTTCGCCTTCCGCCGCGCTCTCTCGCGTCCGCCGACGGACGGTGAACGAAAGGAATTGCTCACGCTGCTGGAGAAACAGAGGCAACACATCAGTGAAGGCTGGGTGAATCCGCTCGAACTCGCCACCGGTAAGAACGTCACCCCGGAAAGACTTCCCGCTGGCACGACCCCCGCGCAACTCGCCGCCTACACCGTCGTCTCTCGCGTGTTGTTGAATCTCGACGAGACGATCACGAAGGAGTAAGAACATCTCGTGACCGACAGCGAACTCCATTCATTCTTCGAGAACTTCGTGCGGACCACACTTTAGTCTTCTCACCTCATGAAAGCACCGATGATACTTCTGCCACGATTATCGCGCGAAAAACTCGCCCGCGTTCGCGAGATCGAGCGTGACTTTCATGTCCGAGCGTTCGGCGAGGAACTTGCGCGCGTAAATCTCGACATGACGAAGGAAGAGCGCCATCGCTACATTGATTGGATGCGTGAGACCGCCAGCAAGAACGGCGTAAAACCGGAGAATAAATTTCCCTATGACTGCGATTACGAAACAATTTGGAAAGAATAATTCACCGTGAACGATGGTCATAAAAAAGCTACCGACAGCGCGACGCTCAAGAAATCAATCGGGGTGCGATTGCTGGTCTGGTCGGCCTTGGTTCTTGGCGTGTTGTTGGTGCTGATCGCCTGCTTTGCTATCGCGTTGCGGCCTGCTGCGCCGACGGAGTTAGCTTTGGGTGATGGGCGCATTCTGCAAATCGAAGGCGTTACTTACGGAGTTGAACATCGGATGGGCCGCGATTCCGCGCTCAAGCGATTCCGACTGTGGATTCCAAACATGTTCAGTCGCTTCTCTGGACTGGATCGTAGAGCGAACACCTTCACGCTCGACCGCCCCGGACTCGTGGTATGGGTGAACGCGATCAGCGCCGAAGGCAAGACCAACGTGGATTGTCAGGCTATCCGCGTGGAGTTTGTGGACAAGAACGGCGACTTGTTCGGCGAAACCACGCGTTCTTGGTTTGGTGGGCAAAACTTCTGGCGGGTCGGCCATGTCTTTAGCTGCTATCCGAGGGAAGAGCGCGAATTAACTATGCGGGTGACGACTTGGAATGAGGGCAAGACGAGCACAATCACAATTCTGAATCCAAATCCTATCATGCCTGCCAACTGGACTGGCGACCCATTGCCGCAAACCAAAACTGTTGGCGAAACGGAAATACGACTCGCGAGCCTCACGGTGCGTACGAACGGACAAGGGCGAAAGAGTTACTACGAAACTGCCGCACGATACTTTGAGCCTGTCCTTGAAATTCTGACCGACTACAAACCTGTGTTGGGTTGGAGCAAACCCGAATGGATCGCGGAATCACCAAACGGTAATCGCGGCCAGTTTCTTGGCGTGCATCAACCCGTGCTTCGCTTCGTGACCACCGTCTATCCAGAGGCAACCAATACAAGCGCGGCACAGTTGATAGCTATATTGCCGCAAACCGATCTCTCAGCGATCAGCACAAACCAATGGTGGAATGTGACCAACTCTTACAACTCAGACACGGTGGCGGTGTTAGGATTGTTTTTGCGGGGCACACACACTTTTTCCGAGGGACTTCATGAAAGCAGTTCACCAACTGTGAATGGTCCAGGAGGCGGTGCGCCATCGGGTTGGACTGGGAACAGCCAGCAGATCGCACCGTTCAAAGAAAAGGTTTTTCGCAATCACTACACGCCGACACCCGTGATTTATCTTCGGGTCAAGACCAGCGGACAAGACCCATTCACAAGTGCAGGCGACGCGCAAAGCGTCAATGCCGACCGTCTGGCAATCCGGCTTCGCGATGACCACGGAGGTTTGTGGGTCGCGAAAGCAGAAAATGAGGTGGATGGCATTCAGCCCTTCCTAATCGAATTGCCGCCGGGCGTCACGAACATCGTGCCAGAACTAGTTTTGCTAAAGCCGCTGAAAGCGGAATTCTTGGTCAATATAACAAACATATCTGCCCCATGAACTGCCAAGACCATCTGTATCGCGGCAAAAGCCCGCAGGAAATTTCCCGCCGCTGGTTCTTCCAACAATGTGGCGTGGGCCTTGGCGCGATTGCGCTCGGCTCGTTGTTGCGCGAAAACGGTTTCGCGGCCTCAACACTTGCCGGGCCGCTCGCGCCGAAGCAGCCGCATTTTCCCGCGAAAGCCAAGCGCGTCATCTTCCTGTTCATGGCGGGCGCGCCAAGCCATCTGGAGTTGTTCGATTACAAGCCGGAGCTTGCGAAGTTCGACGGCACGGTGCCGCCAGCGGAGTTGATCAAAGATTATCGCGCCGCGTTCATCAGTCCGTCGGCAAAGTTGATGGGGCCGAAGTTCAAGTTCGCCAAGCACGGCAAGTGCGGCGCGGAACTCTCGGAACTTT
>JANNAO010000046.1:0-11290 GCA_031384405.1 Verrucomicrobiota bacterium
CCGCAGCAATGTGATAACGCTGGGACTTTGGATTTGCTGGAGACCCGAGTGCTTTCCAACCTGCTGCGGCTGGTCGAGGACGACACAGCCGCGCTTCGCCAGAGTCGCAATCGGGGGCAGTGTCAAGATGCGCCCGTCGGAATCCGCTTTTGAACCGCTAATCGTCGCTGATGGAAGGCGGTCGCCCGGAATCCAATTCGGATTAGCGTAGATCAGCGAAGATTAGCGGTTTCAACTCCTTCAGCGATTTCGCTTTCATCGTCAGCTTGTTTCGTCCCGTCACTCTCGGTTAGCTTCTGCGCATGGAATTGCCGCCACTCACGCCGTCCACGCTTTATCTCGTCGCCACCCCCATCGGCAATCTGGAGGACATCACGCTGCGCGCCATCCGCGTGTTGAAGGAATGCGACGTCGTCGCCGCCGAGGATACGCGTCGCTCCGGACAGTTGCTCAAACACTTCGGCATCTCCAAGCCGTTGCTCAGTTATTTCCAATTCAACGAAGCTCGACGCAGCGAGGAGATCATTGATCGGTTGCAACGTGGCGAAAAGGTGGCTCTTGTCACCGATGCGGGCAGCCCCGGCATCAGCGATCCCGGCGAGCGCGTGGTCAAAGCCGCCATTGCAGCGGGCTTTCGCGTGGAAGCCGTGCCCGGCGCGTGCGCGCTGGTGGCGGGATTGACGGCGAGCGGTTTGCCTACGGGCGAGTTTCATTTCATCGGATTTCTCCCGCACAAATCCGGTCAACGCCGCAACAAGCTGGACACGCTCAAAGCCTTTGAAGGCACGCTGGTGCTTTACGAATCGCCGTATCGCATTGAAAAAGTTTTGACTGAACTCAACGAAGTCTTCCCCGAACGCCAAGTGGTGCTAGCGCGTGAACTGACCAAGAAGTTCGAGGAATTCCTGCGCGGCAAACCGGCGGAGCTTTTAGAACAAACGAAGACGCGAAGCTTGAAAGGCGAGTTCGTTGTGATGATCGCACCTGAGTAAAAATCGCCGGATCAAAGCGGAGCTGTTTCCAACTGCGTTTTACGGCTTGGTTTCTGGAGGCGTCGTCGCGGAGCTTCGCGGGCTGGCACTGAGTTGTTTCATGCCGTCCAAAACGTAGAAAATTCCCGACACACCCGTCAGCACCGCCACTGTCACCGTCCAGAGAAGAATCCATTTCTCGCCGAACGCCGCGTCCCATTTCAACAACACCCAGATCACAGAAATCATCTGGAGCACCGTCGCGATCTTACCGAGGACATGAGGACGCGCAGTGACTTTGCCGACGGTGGTGTGGATGACGATCATGCCGATGAGGATGACGATGTCGCGACTGATGATCGTGCCCGCGAACCAGAACGGGAATTGCCCGAGCAACGGACGTTGATCAAAGCTCAACAGCACTACGCCGGACACGAGCAATAGTTTGTCTGCGAGCGGATCAAGGATCGTCCCCAGCTCGCTCATTTGATTGTAGTGCCGGGCGATGTAGCCATCCACGCCATCAAGAATCGCGGCCAGCGCGAACGTCAACAACCCGGCAAAACGATGCGCCTCGTTGCCCGTCTTGACGTAGTAGAGCATCTCCACCACGAAGAAAGGGATCAGCAATATCCGCGCGATGGTGACTTTGTTCGCAGTGGTCATTTCTCTACCAGAAGCTTTTCGGAAACTCGCGTGATGTTGATCGCCTTGCCGCTGACCTCATCAATCTCAATCACCGCGCCGTGCAACATCACGCGTTGCGTCGCCACCTCGAACCGCTGCGGCATGTTCGTCACGAAACGCTTGATCACTGGTTCGATCTCGCGCCCGAGAACACTTTCCTGCGGGCCGGTGAATCCAGCGTCGCTCAGATACGCTGTGCCACCGGGGAAGATTTGTTCGTCCGCCGTTTGCACATGCGTGTGCGTGCCGATCACCGCGCTGACTTTCCCATCCACCATCCGCGCGAAAGCAATTTTCTCCGAAGTCGCCTCCGCATGAAAATCTACGAAGATGATTTTGGTCTGCTGCCGCAATCGTTCGATCTCCGGCGGCGCGACGAGGAAGGGGTTGTCTAACGCGGGCATGAACGTCCGGCCTTGAGCGTTGAGCACCGCGACCGACAGCCCATTTTTAATTTTATAAACGCCGCTTCCCGGCCCCGGAGTTCCTGCCGGATAATTCAGCGGACGCAAGAATCGTTTTTCGCTCGCGAGCAACTCCATCACTTCCTTTTGATCCCAGAGATGGTCGCCGCTGGTGATGACATCAATGCCGAGAGCAAACAGTTCTGTCGCAATGCGAGGCGTGATCCCGTTGCCACCAGCAGAGTTTTCGCCATTGGCGATAACGAAATCCAACCCATGCTGCTCGCGCAATTGCGGCAGCAACAGCTTGACCGCTCTGCGTCCCGGTTCGCCCACGATGTCGCCGATGAAAAGAATCTTCACGCCGCAAGGCTAACCACAAACTTCGCCTTGCGGAAAGGCATTTGAGTGGTGCAGCCTGCTTCCGTCAGTCAACACAACCAACGCGTACACGTGAATTCTTCAAAATCAAAACGCGCCACCCGCGCACTGTCACCCGGCGCAAAACTTCGCGCCGCGTTGCGTGCCGAGAACCCGCTTCAACTCGCGGGAGTCATCCACGCTTACGCCGCCATCCTTGCGGAGAGTGCGGGCTTTCGTGCGCTCTATCTTTCCGGCGCTGGCGTGGCCAACGCGAGTTACGGCGTGCCAGACATCGGCCTCACCACTTTGGACGACGTGTTGATTGACGTGCGACGCATCACAAGCGCTACGAATCTTCCCTTGCTCGTGGACGCGGACACTGGCTGGGAAAATCCAAAACTTACCGTGCGCGAAATGATCCGTGAAGGCGCGGCGGGAATTCATCTTGAAGATCAGGTGGAATCCAAACGCTGCGGACATCTCGCAGGTAAACAACTTGTCCCCGCCAAGGAAATGGTCGCGCGCCTCAAAGCCGCAGTCGCAGGCAAGACTGATCCCGCGTTCGTCATCATGGCGCGGACGGACGCAGCGGGCGTGGAGGGAATTGATGCCGCCATCGAACGCACGAAACTTTATCACGCTGCCGGAGCAGACATGATTTTCGCCGAAGCACTGACCACGTTGGACGAGTATCGTAAGTTCACAGCCGCGGTGAAAATCCCTGTGCTGGCGAACATCACCGAGTTCGGCAAGACGCCGCTGTTCACCACGAGCGAACTTAAATCCGCAGGCGTGCAGCTCGCGTTGTATCCGCTCTCCGCCTTCCGCGCGATGAATGCCGCCGCGTTAAAAACTTTTCAGACCATTCGCAACGACGGCACGCAGCGTCGAGTCGTCAATCAAATGCAAACCCGCGCCGAGCTTTATCAGTTCCTCGGCTACGACGGTTTGAAGAAAGGAACACAGTGAGCGCAGATAAAAAGTCCGGCGGACTCGCTGGCATTGTCGCTGGCGAAACCGCGATCTCCACCGTGGGGAAGGAAGGTTTCGGCCTCACGTATCGCGGTTACTCCATCGGTGATCTCGCAGCGCACGCGACGTTCGAGGAAGTTGCCTACCTGTTGCTCTACGGTCGTCTGCCCAAGCGCGATGAACTGGAAAACTACCGCCAGCAACTCGCAACGCAGCGCGGATTGCCCGCGCCGCTCAAAGTCGTGCTTGAACAACTCCCCGCCGCAACGCATCCGATGGATGTTCTCCGCACAGGCTGTTCCGCGCTTGGTTGCATTGAACCTGAGGGCGGTCATCGCGATTTGCTCGCGGTCGCGAACCGGATGCTCGCGGCGTTCCCGTCCATCTTGCTGTACTGGTATCAATTTCATCAGACCGGCAAACGCATCGAGACACAGGTCGCCGCACCGAACATGGCCGCGCACTTTCTCCATCTGTTGCTCGGCAAACCCGCCGACGAACAACGCATCCGCTCGCTCGACGCGTCCTTCATTCTTTACGCCGAACACGAGTTCAACGCCTCCACCTTCGCCGCTCGCGTCACCACTTCCACACTCGCGGATTATCATTCCGCCATCTGCTCCGGCATCGGCACGTTGCGCGGCGCATTGCACTGCGGAGCGAACGAAGCCGCGATGGAGTTGATTGAAAAGTTCAAGTCTCCCGACGAAGCCGAGGCGGGACTGCTCGATCTATTGCAACACAAAGCCCTCATCATGGGCTTTGGCCATCGCGTCTATAAAACTTCCGATCCACGTTCCGCACCCATCAAAGAACTTGCGAAGAAACTCGCGTCGTCCGACGACGATAAAAAATTATTCGCCATCGCCGAGCGCATTGAATCCGTGATGATGCGTGAGAAGAAGTTGTTTCCGAACTTGGATTTTTACAGCGCGCTCGCCTACCACTTCTGCGGCATCCCGACGCCAATGTTCACGCCCATCTTCGTCATCGCTCGCACCTCTGGCTGGTCAGCGCACGTCGCCGAACAACGCGAACACAACCGCCTCATCCGTCCCACCGCCGAATACACCGGGCCGCAACCGCGCCCGTTTGTTCCTTTCGCCGACCGGTGAGTTCAAGCAAACTGCGCTCATGGACGAAGAACCCAGCATCGGCAAAGAAAATCTCGGCGCAGTCATCGGCGCGGTGACTGGCGCAGTCGGAGGTCTTGTCGCCATCGCCATTCCGTACGCTCTGATGACGCAGAACATTCAATCACTCTCCGCCGCTCGAAGTTTTTGTTTGATCAGCTTCCTAGTTTGCACGCCCATCGGCTGGTTCGCAGGCGGCTACCTCACGCATTTTCTCGAACGCTTCATGCGACCCAAAACAGCCAGCATCGTCGGCGGCGGCATTGGCGGATTGTTTCCCGTGGCGGGCGTCGCGCTCTACGGCTGGCACATGGTGACGCACTGATTTAACTGATCACTCAGAATGTCCTCGCACATCTCCACTACGAATCGTCCCTCGTTCGATCCGTTGCTCCAACAGATCGCCGACTACGTTTGCGACTTCAACACGCCCAGCGAAGAAGCCTTGAACACCGCGCGCTATTGCCTCATGGATACGCTCGGCTGCGGATTTCTCGCGCTGAAATATCCCGCTTGCACAAAACTTCTCGGCCCGGTTGTGCCCGGAACAATTGTGCCGAACGGCGCGCGAGTGCCCGGAACAAATTACGTCCTCGATCCCGTCACCGCTGCATTCAACATCGGCACGCTCGTACGCTGGCTGGACTTCAACGACACTTGGCTCGCCGCCGAATGGGGTCATCCGTCAGACAATCTCGGCGCAATTCTCGCCGTGACAGATTTTGTTTCTCGTTCTGTAGGAGACGACGTGAGGAGTCTTTCTTCAACATCTGACAAGACCCGACGACTCCTCACGTCGCCGCCTACAAAGTATTCGGTTCGCGACATCCTCCTCGCGATGATCAAGGCACACGAAATCCAAGGCATCCTTGCGCTCGACAATAGTTTCAACCGCGTCGGCCTCGACCACGTCCTGCTTGTCCGCATCGCTTCCACCGCCGTTGCAACGCATCTACTCGGCGGCACGCGCGAACAAATTATGAACGCCGTCTCCAACGCCTGGCTCGACGGCGGCGCTCTCCGCACCTATCGCCACGCACCCAACACCGGCTCGCGAAAATCGTGGGCAGCCGGTGACGCCACCGCGCGCGCCGTCCAACACGCGCTCATGGCTCTCAAAGGTGAGATGGGTTATCCCTCCGCGCTTTCCGCGCCCAAGTGGGGTTTCAGTGACGTGTTGTTCAAAGCGCAACCCATCAAACTCGCGCGCCCGTTCGGCTGCTATGTGATGGAGAATGTGTTGTTCAAGATTTCCTTCCCTGCCGAGTTTCACGCGCAGACTGCCGTTGAAGCCTCAGTGAAACTTCACCCACAAGTTCGCGACCGACTCGATCAGATTGAGCGCGTCGAGATGCTCACGCACGAGTCCGCCATCCGCATCATTGACAAGACCGGTCCGTTGAATAATCCCGCTGACCGCGATCATTGCCTGCAATACATGACCGCCATCGGCCTCATCTTCGGCGCGCTTACTGCCGACCATTACGAAGATGCGACCGCTGCCGATCCGCGCATTGACGCCTTGCGCGCCAAGATGGTTGTGAAGGAAGTCCCCCGCTACACCCGCGAATATCTCGAAGCCGACAAACGCGCTATCGCCAACGCAGTTCAAATCTTTTTTCGCGATGGCAGTTCGACAGAGAAGATTGAAGTGGAATA
The DNA here is from genome assembly GCA_031384405.1 of Verrucomicrobiota bacterium. Classification (GTDB taxonomy): domain Bacteria; phylum Verrucomicrobiota; class Verrucomicrobiia; order Limisphaerales; family JADLHS01; genus JADLHS01. The sequence goes on from JANNAO010000046.1 coordinate 6,190, forward strand.
TCCCATCGGCCATCGCCGTCGTCGCGCTGAAGGCATTCCTCTGCTCATGGAAAAATTCCAAGCCAACGCGCAGACTTGTTTCACTTCGGAGAAAATTGCGGAAGTTGTGAATCTGTTCTCCGACGTAAACAAACTGGATGCCACGGATGCGAGTGAGTTTGTCACCAGCCTAGCTGATATGGACTGCGGCGGGAAGCGAAGCACCACACGGCTTTCGTATGCCTGAGAGGGTTGGAAAACTTATTGCACATCGCACCCTCCAAAGGGGTGTCGTCGCTTCGCTTCGCCACCGCAGTCCATAATCCTTTCGCGAACTCATACGACTTTGATCGAACTCGTCAATTACGCCGCCAGTTTCCGCAACCGCAACGCCGCCTTCACGCCCTTCTTCGCTGGGTGCCGCACTGCGTGACGGATCATCCACTTCCGCTCCGCAGACGCGCCACCCAGCCAGCACTCGCAAATTTCGAACGCAAGTTGCGGATGATCTTTCGCGATGTCCCCGACGTGATTCGCCACGCTGCGGCGAACATATAAATCCACGTCGTCCTTGAGCACTTCGATGATCGGCAACACTGGCGTTGGGTCTTTGACGAACGCAGGAATCCGCATCGCCCACGGCAAACGCGGACGCGCGCCTTCGGAACAAAGCCGTCGCACATGCGGATCGGGATCGCGCGCCCACTCCATCAACCGCGCCAGCGTGCGCTCCGGCCATTTGATGAGATACGGACGCATGGAAAACTCCGCGCTGAACCGGCGCGTGAGTTCGTATTGTGCCTTCATGGAAACCTCGAACGGATCACGCCCGCCGTTGTGCTCCGCGTCCAAACCATACATCGCCACGAAGCTCACATGCGGCAGATAGAAGAAGACAGCCAGTCCAAGATCATCCGTTTGTGACATCGGCGGCGTGAGCGAGCGGATCAAAACGTTGATCGCGTCCTCGTAACGTTCGGGCAAGTGTTCACGAAGCGTGCGAGCTAGATGTTGGCCGCGTTGAAGAATCGCGAGCGGTTTCAACCCATTCATTGCCGCGCGGCGGAATGATTCTCCATCAAACTTCGGATGAATGAGCGTGATGTTATGCACCAGACATTCGATGGCTGGCACATCCAACAAGTCGCCGAGCGAACTGCCTTTCTGGATCGAGTGCGGTGCAGGCGGCAGATACGCAGCGGAGCGAGTGGTGGATTTCGCTGAGTTGGATTTTAACGAGGCAACATTCTTCGGCATAGCAACGACAAGAACGTTACCCAACTCAGCGTGGCGAGGGAAGCTCCCCAAGATTCGTGTTCGTGGGACGGTCGTCTCGCCTGTTCAGTGAGGCAAACATAAACACACCGACAGCCACTCTCGTAAAAGCGACCAACCGGACAGGCGAGACGCCTGTCCCACTGTTCAGCGAAACGTCCCCGATTTCATTTCGGTTGTTTCGGAAACCGCTCTGGATGCCAGAATTTTGAATTCATCGGGAATCCGAGAATGTCCAACTGCGGCTCGACCTTCGGGACTTTGGGCCAGGTGAAATGACAATCCTGACAGTAATATTGGCGCGGCATCACATGCAGCGTCATCAAAAGCATCTGACATAACGCCGGCGTCAGAAACTTTCTTGTGATCTGAGGGAACTCGACGCGTGAGGAATGACAATCAGGACAACGCACCGCCGCACGCAACAGGCCGGTGGCCTTTTCCCACTCGGCCATCATCCGTCGCGCCCGCAGGTAGTCATTTTGAGCAATGTCCACATGGATGGCCGCCAACGGTTCGGACATGAACCAAAACCGCTCCAGTTTCGATTCATCGTGGATGACTGCGTGTACGCCAGCTTGACGGAATTGCGCGACTAACAATTCCGCTGGCGTCAGTTCGTTGAACGTCGCGATAGGAATGGTTTTCATGATAAACCCTACGCCCCGCATTCGGTTTGGCAAGTGACGCAAACGTGCGCTAATCGGGACAACCCCTTTCGAGTGCTAAAGGTTTGAATTGACCGCCTCGCGCCATCACCACAATCTGTCGGCGTGAATCGCAAACTGAATCTGCTACTTATCCCGCAAGGCGGAACGCTGCTTGCCAGCGCGGCAGTCGGGTTCTGATTCGTTGTAGAGATTTTTTGAACCCCACTGCCAGATTGGCGGTGGGGTTTTTGTTTTTAACCACGAATGAACGCAAAGCAGAATTGGATGAGTGGATTCTTGGATTGCTGGATGATGGCTTGCCCCCGCCCAGCAATCCAATTATCCATTTATCCAGTCATCCTGAGGCCACGCTTGATCTTATGTTGAAAGACCCGTCCAAAAAGTATCGTCCGTTCCCGCCGGTGGCGTTGCCCGACCGGCAATGGCCTAATCGCGTCCTCACCCACGCGCCACGCTGGTGCAGCGTGGATTTGCGCGATGGCAACCAAGCCCTCGCCGTGCCTATGAACGTCGGTCAGAAGCTGGAGTTGTTCAGCACGCTCGTGAAGATCGGGTTCAAGGAGATCGAGGTCGGCTTCCCGTCGGCATCGAACACGGAGTTCACGTTCAATCGCCGACTCATCGAAGAGAAGCGCGCCCCGGATGACGTGTGGTTGCAGGTGCTCGTGCAGGCGCGTGAGGATTTGATCGAACGCACCATCGAGTCGCTCGTCGGCGCCAAGCGCGTCATCATCCACATGTACAATTCGACATCGCCCGCACAACGGCGCGTCGTGTTCGGCAAGTCGAAGGATGAGATCAAAGCCATCGCGGTCAACGGCGCGCGGATGATCAAGGATCGCTTGCATCGGTTGAAGGGCACAGAGATCACACTCCAGTATTCGCCGGAAAGTTTCTCAGCGACGGAAGTGGAATATGCGAAAGAGATTTCCGAAGCCGTCATGGATGTGTGGCAGCCGACGCCGCAGCACAAAATGATTTTGAATCTGCCAGACACGGTCGAGGTCGCGATGCCCAACGTCTATGCCGACCAGATCGAGTGGATCTGTCGCAACATCAAGAATCGTGACTCGCTCGTGATCAGCTTGCACACGCACAACGACCGCAGCACGGGCGTGGCGGCGACGGAGCTGGGCTTGCTCGCGGGCGCGGATCGCGTGGAGGGGACATTGTTCGGCAACGGCGAGCGCACGGGCAATCTCGACATCGTGACCGTGGCGTTGAATCACTACATGCACGGCATTGATCCCAAGTTGGATTTCTCAAACTTGAACGCCATCCGCGAAGTCTATGAGCGTTGCACCGGCATGACTGTGCCGCCGCGTCAGGCTTACGGCGGGGAGTTGGTGTTCACGGCATTCAGCGGTTCGCATCAGGACGCGATCAAGAAAGGGTTGTCCGAGTGGGAAAAAGAAAAACTTCCGATCATAATGGAGGCATTAAAATCAGTTGTTAAAGCAAACCCCGTTGGAGCAAAAAAAATTGCGGATGATTATGGTGTGAACAAACAAAAGGAAAAGTTGGCAAAAGAAACTGAACCGGTTAGAGGCGTGAAGAGTGGTTTAGCAGAATGGGAGATGAAACATAATGAACTGAGTTCGGTTTTTCCTCCCGGCCATCCTGGGAATTTGGATTCAACACATTGGGACGTTCCCTACCTCACGATTGATCCTGCTGACATCGGTCGCGAGTATCACGAAGTCATCCGCGTGAATTCGCAGTCCGGCAAAGGCGGTGTGGCTTATTTGTTGGAGAGCGAATTTGGAATCCTGTTGCCCAAAGACATGCAGCGTGAGTTTGGCCCCATCGCCAACGACGCTGTGGACAAGCTCGGTCGCGAAGTCAGCGGTGCGGAACTCAAGGAGATGTTCTGGAAAGAATACATCGAGCGCACCGTGCCGTGGCAATTGGAGGCGTTTGAAACCGTGAGCCGCAGCGTTGCGCAGAGTGAAAAAGTTCTCCGCAGTGCTGGGGGTAAATGGGAAGCAAGCCAGGCAACAAAGAGCCAGCAGATCGTTCAATGCCGCGCGCGATTGTTACGCGATGGCAAGCCGATGGAGATTTCCGGTCAAGGTAACGGCCCGCTCGCCGCGCTCGTGCATGGTTTCATCACAGCGGGTGTGCCGCGATTTGAGATCGTGAATTACAGCGAACACGCCTTGGGCAGCGGTGAAGAAGCCAGTGCCATCTCCTATATCCAGATCAAGCAAGCTGATGGCAAAACACGCTGGGGCGCGGGCGTGGACACGAATATCGAACTCGCCTCCATCCGCGCGGTGTTGAGCGCGTTGAACCGGAGTTGATCTAGTGCGCGACAACTTTTCCGATGCCTCTGTCGGCCAAACGCTCAACCAACTCACTCGAAGTGGAATTAACCAACACAACGTCCAGCGGCAGCATGTTGAATAAACCGGCGGGCTGTTGTGAATCGGTGATTACCAAAACCAACGTCGCCGGTTGTTTGCTTTGACCTGCGTTGTGAAGCAATTCAGCAGCGTCAACTAAACTCTCGCCGCGTCGCTGGACTCGAATCAGCACGGGATTCTCGCCCGGCGAAATTTTCAAGATTGCATCCATTCCACGATTGCGCTGGACGGGAATGATCGGCAGGCCGTGCAGGTAAGCCAAGGCATCCTCATCGGATTGAATGTAGGATTCGCGTCCTTTCCGAAGCAGTTCTGACGAAGTTTTGACTGGCTCAACCAACCGCTGCTTCGCCAACTGGACGGCTTCGGCGGCGACATCAATTCCCAGCGAGTTGCGACCGAGCAGTTCCGCCGCGACCAGCGTTGTGCCGCTTCCGGTGAAAGGATCGAGCACCAAATCGCCCGGTGACGTGACCAACGCGATAATTCGTTCGAGCAGCAAGATTGGTTTCTGCGTCGGATAGCCCACGCGCTCCTTCGCTTTTGGATTGAGCAGCGGGATGTCCCAGACATCGGCGATGGGCACTCCCTTCTTGTGACCATCGGAGACGACATTTCCGTCGCCGTCGCGGGCATAGACAGACTTGCCGTGTTCGTCGCGCTGACGGCGTTGGAGAATCTGGTCAACGTTCGTCGAGGGTGAGTAGTCGCCGAAAAGCTGGTGGTATTGGTAAGCGTCGGTCTTGGTGTAAAAGAAAATGGTTTGATGCGACGGCATCGGATTGCGTTGCGAATTTGACCAACGCCGGT
>JANNAO010000105.1:0-4426 GCA_031384405.1 Verrucomicrobiota bacterium
TTTTCATTTCAGTGTTTTCAAATAGGTGAACAGATCGCTCACGTCCTCCGGCTTCATCGCGTCCAGCAATCCCTCCGGCATCATGCTGGTTTTTGTGAACCACGACCGAACGACATCCGTTCTGGCGACCCGCAGATCAGCCGTGTTCTGACGACGCAGGATGAACGCGTCCTTGTCCTCGGAAATCAACCGGCCATCCACGACCTCGCCGTCCTTCAACTCAATGCGGAAGACCCGATAGCCCGGCTCCATCTGCGCGTTCGGCGTCAGGATATTTCGCAACAACGACTCCACACCCATCGCACCCGCGCCGCTCAACACCGGCCCGATCTGCCCGCCCTGCGCGCCGACGACATGGCAAACCTGACAGACCGCCGTGAAGAGCGCCTTGCCCTTCGCCACGTCGCCGGGCTTGTCCGCGAGCGCGTGGAGCTTGGAAAATGTTTCCGCCAACGCCTGCGATTGCGTCGCTGTCATCAGCGCGGGAAAATCCTGCGTCTTCTCCACACGCGCCCCGCCGCGCAGCTTGCCCCATTGCGCGCCGGAGTAGTGGTACACCAATCCCTCCGCCTTATCGCCTTCGTAACTGCGATCAAACTCCGCGCGAATTTCCTCCGGCGTGCGGACGCGATTCCACACGCGATACTCACTCAACCAACCCGCCGCGCCTTTGCCCGGCGTGGTCCAGCCGATCTGGCAATGCTCAAACTTTTGCGGCGCGACTTTGGATTCGTCGGTGTCGAGTTCGCCGTTCTGGTAAATGCGAAAATTGCCCGCCGCATCGCGCGTGACGGCGATGTGCGTCCAGATGTCCGGGTTGATTTTCTTCTTCGCAGTGATGGCGTCGTGCGTCGCGCCGCCGACATAGACGCGGAACAACTCGCCCGCAAAATTCATGTCGAGCGCGCCCGGCCAGCCAAGAATTCCATCGTTGTTATCAATGCCGGGATCAAGTTTCACCCACGTCTCGACGGTGAACGGGCCATCCAGCGTGATGTCGGATTCAGCCCACGCGTTGTCCGCGCCGTTGAGCCGCAGACACGGACGGAACAAAGCCGCCATGTCGCCAAGCAACTCCTTCAACTCGGCGGAATCGCCCAGCACGGTTTGCATCTTGTCGAACGCCGTCCCATGCAATTCCGTTTTCGCGATGATGCCGGATTTCAACGCGGTCACGACCGCCTGCACGCCGGTCTTGTTTCCCACGAGTCGGTCGAGTGCTGTGTTGCGTTGCGAGTTGTTAAGTTCCGACCAGAAACCCAGCAGCAACGCCGCGCCTTGTTCATTCCTCGAAGCCGCCAACGCCGCGATTGCTTCATTACGATTGCCGTCCGTCGCCGTTGACTTCGCGATGGTCGCAAACAATTCAACATTGCCGCCGCGCATCTCGCGGAGCGCGCGCAACGCGGCTTCAGCCTGCGGCGGCAAAACAATTCTCCCATCGCCACCCTTCGCCGAGTTGGAAGCCTGCGTCCAACCGCGTTGAAGAATTCCAGTCAACTCGCCTTCCAGTTCGGCGAGCTGAAACGCACTCGCGATCTGGATTCCGAGAGTCACCGAACCCGCATCGCCGGCGAGCAGTTCCCGGACGGAACGGGTGAGCGACGGCGCGATCTTGGCAGCATCCAGCTTTGTGCGGACTTGCAGCAGGCTGTCGAGAATGTTTCTCCGGGTCGCTGGATTTTGGAGCGCAGCGTTCAACGTGTCGCTCACGCCGGGTTCGTCGAGAAACTGGGCGAGCCGGAGAATTTCATCCGCACCCAGCACGCGATTGAGTTGCGGAAGCAATAACGCCACGCGACTCGCGCTGGCTTTCGGATCGAGCGACAGCGTGGCGACGAGGCGATTCTCAACGGGCAACGCCTTCGCCGCATCGCTGTCGAGGAACGTCGCGACCGCTGCGGGAAACTTCTCCATCTCCAAACGCGCGACGTAACGCTCGAACTCGCGCTCGTAGGCTTCACCAGCTTTGATCGTGCGACTATTCGACGTGCTTGTCATCGTCGGTTCGGCCAACGGCGCGCGCGCGGACTTCACGAGCAACCCCACCGCGCTCATCGCTGTCGGCGAACCGGCAAGAGAATCGCCGCCCGCCAGATACTGACTCAACAGCGTGCCCGCCGTGCGAATCACTTCGGCGCGAACTTCGGGATCAACATCGTCCACGAGCGAACCAAACGCCGCGAGTGAATCTGCGAGCGGCAATCCATTGTCACGATGCGCGCGCACAGCTTCGCGGCGGATGTTGCGATTCGCATCCGCAAGCAATGGCTTCAACATCGCCACATCCACCGCGCGCAAACCTTCCAGCGCCCAGAGCGACGCGATGCGTTTTGCCGCCAATTGATTCTTGTCGCCGATGAGCTTCTTGAGCTTGGGCGCGAGTTCCTTCATCTGCCGGTCAGTGATCGCCTGCCACGCGAGATGACTTTGCGGCAGCGACGGGCCGCCGAGTTTGTCGAGCAACTGTTCGCCGGAAAGTTTTGTGAAATCAGGAACGTCAGCAAGTTTCACGTCCGAATGTTTCACGCGCCAGATGCGGCCACGGGTTTTGTCGCGGTCGGGATGGTTTCGCGGGACTTCGTTGTGCGAAATGATTTTGTTGTACCAATCCACGATGTAGAGGCAACCGTCCGGCCCAGTACGCAACGCCACCGGGCGAAACCACTCGTCGCTCGATTGCACAAAGTCCGGCAGCTTCTGGTAGCGGAAGCGCGCGCCATCGGGCGTGACTCGGATGGCCTGAATTTTTCGCGTGATGGGATTGGCCAGATAAAAAATGTTCGCGTACGCCTCGGGGAACGCCGTCGGATCAGACAACGCCAGCCCGCTCAAGCCCGTGCCGCCCATTTTGAAGTCCGGCGCCGTGCCGGGAAACTCCGGCGCGTAACTCTTGAACTGCGCGTCTGAACAGCCGGGATAATTTGCGTATTCGTGGAACGGCATCATCGGATAGCCGAAGTCGTTCGCCTCCTGAATCCACGCCTGCCCGTTGCCATCCAGCACGAGTCCCCAGATGTTGCACGGGCCTTGCGACGTGATGTCGAAGTCCGAGCCATCGGCGCGAAACTTCGCCATGCGCGTTTGATCGAACTGCTGCTCCTTGCCGGTCGTGGTTTTGACTTTGCCGTAGTTGAACGCGCCCTGCGCCATCCAGAGCCAGTTGCCCGGCGCGCGGGTGAATTGATGCGGGAACAAATGCGAATCCTGCACGCCAAAGCCGCTGAGAATCACCTCGCGTTTGTCCGCGCGACCGTCGCCGTCGGTGTCGCTCAGGAAAACAATCTCCGTCCCGTGCTGGACATAGACGCCGTTCTTGTAGGGCAGGATGCCGAGTGGAATCGCCAGACCATCCGCGAACACGCGCGGCTTCGACGAATACCCCGTCGGCGATTTCGGATCGCGGTCGTACACCACCACCTTGTCCTTGGCTTTGCTCGCGTAGAGTTCCTTGGCGTAAGCAGGGTTTTCGTTGCCGTCCACGGGATATTCGAGCGCGGTCATCGTCCAGAGATTGCCGTGCAAATCCCAATCCACGGCTACAAACTTGCCGATGCCCTCCGATTCCTCCGCGACGAGTTCGATTTCAAATCCAGGCGCGAGCGTGAAGCGTTTCTTTTCTTCGGCAGCGGAAACCGGCAAAACCGCGCCCGCTGTCTGCGCGGTGGCGCGATCATTGCCGGTGTTGTCCGCTTGCTTCGGCGGTTCAGGTGCGCCGAGAAATTTCTTGCTGGCAGGCGTGGGCGGAAGTTCTTCGATGGAAATGTTTCGCACCTGCGCGAGCGCCTTGCCGCCGCCGTGGACTTGGATGCCGAACTTGCCCCAATCAGGAATCGCCGGATCATCCTCATGGAAATCCGTGCCGAGGACGCTGTTGATCCACGTCGTGATGCGCGATCCGTCGGCACGGATGACGTAATCATTCCAACCTTGCACATCCGGGTTGAGCGCGGGGCGCAGTGTGTTCATGTCCGAACCGGAGATGACCTTGTTGCGCCGCGACTCGTCGTAGATGCAACCATACCAGGACGGCTCGCCGTAATCACACTGGTAGCCCGCCATCTCGGAATTGTTCGGCACGCGCTGCGAACGGATTTGAAATCCTGAATTGAGAAATCCATTCGTGCCGATCAGCCGGATCTGAAAGCGCACGATGAAGTTCGTGTAGTCGCGCGTGCTGGCGAGGAAGTCATTTTGCTTTACCATTTCAGTGAGCGAGCCGCCGGTGATGACGCCATCCTGCACGCGCCAAAGCACCGAGCCTTCCCAGCCCGCGAGCGTTTTGCCGTCGAACATCGTGACGGTTTTGCCAGGACGCGGTGGTGGTTCGGCGGCGACCGAATTAAACGCCGCCAAAACGAGACAAGCTGCGCTGACCAAGGTTGTAATTGATTTCATTTAGCTACGGTTTCAAAAATCTGTGTGC